>JBGAGR010000176.1:0-16949 GCA_044226645.1 Aggregatilineales bacterium | reverse complement strand
CAGCAGCCACAACCAAATCCAACGCAGCGAAATGATGTCTGTTTGTTGCCGCTCCGATACCGTTTCGGTGTGCGGAGTTGCATAGCCGACCTAGCCTCCCAATCCAATCGGTGTCGGCGGGATAGCCGTTGGCGGTATCAAGGTGGTGGGCACAGCCACATTCTGATAGGCGTTACAGTTTTCCGTGACCAACTGCAAACCCGCTTGAATACTTTGCAGCACCGGATCATCAATAACTGAATTATCAACCCGTCCCATAGGGACTCATTCAAAATCGCCCAGGCATCGGAACAGTGCCTCAGGTAATAATGAGCCAACCCGCGTAAATAGTAGCATTGAATTTCCGGGTCTTCGCTCAGGGAGATACATTTGTTGAAGTTATCAATCGCGCCTTCGTAATTCCGCCGGTGATAGTTCACAACGCCTAATTGACGATAAGCAAAAGCATAGGTCGGATCAGAATCAATCGAGTCCTCGCAGTAACCCTGTGCCTGCGCATCCTGTCCAATCTGGGCATAGGCTTCACACAAACGCAACAGCGCTTTGGGATTACGCGGGTCGAGCTTGAGAACCGTCTCGTAAGTCGCTACCGCATCTTCATACTGCTGTCCACCGAGAAATTGCGCCGCCAGCTCAAAATAGGGCGCGGTCAGGTTGGGATTAATGTTGATAGCATCTTCCAACTGCTGAATGGCGGCATCACGCTCACCGACCAAAATCAGCGAAATCGCATACGAACGATGCGCATCAACACTCATCGGGTCGGCGTTAATCGCGTCCTCGCCATATTTCAATCCCTGCTGATACCGTCCAATGTCTGTATAGGCGCGTGCCAATACTGCTAAAAAGCGGTGCAAAACCGGGATCGACCAATACCTTGACGTGGAATCGCTGACGGAATAGCTCTAACCCAGACCTCAATACCTTGCAGGGCTATTGGAATCGCTGACTTGGAATCATCTAACCAGACCAGTGCTTTCGCCTTCAAGGTATAACTGCGCACATCCTGCGGGGCGACTTCAATCGCATGATCGCCTAATTGTGAGGCTAACTCTGAATCGCTCATTGATCGTCCCTGTGCGGCACTTGCGGGTCGATCCAACTCAATCAGTGTGCGCCCATACTCATAGATATAGTTGATGTTATCGGGCTGCTGGCTTACCGCCTGAGCAAAAGCTCGCGCTGCATCATCCAATTTACCCTGTAGGAAGAAGTTCGATCCCTGTTCCGCCCACGTACTGGCAAAAGGTGTCGGTGTTGGGGCAAAGCCTACTGCATCCAGAGCCGCCAATTGCAGGCGACCAAACTGGGAAAAGACAAAAAACAGCCCCACAGCAAGAAACAGCGTATAGAAAAAGAGGAAGCGTCCCCCGGTACGCCGTCGTCGCCTATTGCTAAAGAATGGCTGCGAATAATCACGTTTAATCTGCATACACTAACCTATTGACCCATCCATTACCAAACAGAACGATAGCCCACAGCCTATGGTGTGTCAAGCTGATTTGCCCAGCAGCAAAGACACCATAAGGGAAATTTCATCCTACACTTATGTCGAATGAATACCCTGTGGGATGTTGAAATAATCCGTTGGTGTTTGATAAGGGTCTGCTATGGAGCAGTCGTTCCTGCCAAATCTTCAGGTGGCACAAAATTGGTCACAGTAAACGGTATAGGCGAACTCACCTGCTGGCTGCCATCCCTCATCAGGGCAGTCGCTACCAGTTCATGTTGTCCCAATTCGAGCGACCACCACAACACCCAAGGCGCAGCTTGCACCGTACCTAACACCTGACCATCCATCGCATAGGTCACGGATTGTGTATCGGGTGGGGCTGCAACGGTCAATCGTAATCGTTGGGTATCCAACGGAACAACAGGGCTGAGTTGAAACACGGTATAAGGATCTGGTTCGAGCAGGCGCAGGGTTTCATGCTGGTCGGGCATTTGCACGAGGGCATTGGTGGGTGGCTGACGGATGCCGTTGCGCAGCGCCCAATCGCGCGCTTCCTGTGGCAGAACCAGATAGACCTGCGAAACACGTCGGTCAGGCGGTGTTGTGTCATCTGCCAGAAATCCTGTTTGCTTATCAATCACAAAGGTCTGATAGAGATTATCGGGCTGCGTCGGAACCGTTCCGTCAATAAAGACTTCGGTTTTACGCAGCGGACAGGCTGGAGTGGGCAGCAAACCACTTGTGGCACAGATTTCATGCCGCACGATACCGGGCGGTTCTTTGAAGTCCAATTCTGGCTGACCGAGCAGAACATCGCGCATAAAAGCATTCCAAATCGGCGCAGCGCCGCTCACACCCGTAATATTGACCATTGGCGTATTGTCCGCATTACCGACCCACACGCCGACTACCAGATTGGGCGTAAATCCGACAATCCAGTTATCGCGAAAATCGGTCGTCGTGCCTGTTTTCGCCCCTGCTGGTCGTCCAATATTGAGCGCACTGTGTGGCCCGAACGATGGAATTCGGGCATTATTGTCGCTCAGGATATTGCTGATGACATAGGCGACACGTTCATCAATAACGCGCGTCGTTAACGTCGGATCTTTCCATTGATAAAGTGTGTTGCCGTCGTGGTCACTCACTTTCAAAATAAAGGCGGGCTGAATACGATAACCACCATTGGGGAAAATACTGTAAGCCTGTGTCAAATCCAGCAAGCGCACTTCACCGCCACCGAGCGTAATCGCGAGATCAACATTAGAATTGTTCGCCAGTGTTTCTACACCGGCATTTTTCAGCAGCCCAACCAATGTCGGAATGCCGATATGATCCAGCGTAATCACTGCTGGGATATTAAAAGAAGATGCCAGCGCTTCACGAACCAATACTGGGCCATGCTCAACCAGCCCAAAATTAGCGGGGGTATAGCTTTCCAGCTTGCGCGTGACAAAAGGAGTTTCCACATCCAATATCATGGTCGCGGCTGTCCAGGGATTCGGCTGGTTGGGATCAAAAGCAGCGGCGTAGGTGAACGGTTTCAATGCGCTTCCCGGCTGTCGCAGCGCCAAGGTAGCGTTGACCGCGCCATCAATCGACTCATCGAAATAATCCGGGCTGCCAAGCATGGTCAAGACCTGCCCCGTATAGGGGTCTAATGCTACTAAGGCTGCGTTGTGAGCATCTGCCGGAACTTTGCCGGGGATAACCGGGTTATTCAAGGTGCTTAACTGCTGCTGAGCAATGCGTTCCGCCGCATTTTGCCAGTTCAGGTCAACCGTTGTTGTGACTTCCAAGCCGCCGTGATAAAGCTGATCCGGATAATCACGCTCAAGCTGCTTGATGACTGCCATAACAAAATGAGGGGCTTTGATGGGGAATGGACTGGCAGCGAATTGCAATTCATCGCCCTTCGCAATTTTTGCCTCGTCATCAGTGATATAGCCGTTTTCGACCATCAGCCCTAACACTACATCCCGTCGATCTTCTGCTGCCTTGAGATCAGTTAGTGGGTCATAGGTAGCCGGAGATTGAATTAATCCGGTTAATAAGGCGCATTCTGCCAATGAGAGTTCACGCGCCGATTTGCCGAAATAGGCTCGCGCCGCCCCTTCAATACCATAGGCCAGATTGCCGAAATAGCTCTGGTTCAGATAGAGCGCCAGAATATCATCTTTGCTGTACACATTTTGCAGACGAATCGCCAGAATGCTCTCGCGCAATTTGCGTCGCAGACTGCGCTCCATCCGTTGTTCCGGGTCAAGCAGCAAATTTCGCGCCACCTGCTGTGTGATGGTGCTGCCACCTGCCAACACTTCCCCACCGCGGAGATTAATCCACATTGCCCGCATAATCCCGACTACATCGACACCGGGATGCGTGTAAAAATTGGCATCTTCCGTCGATATAACAGCATTCACGCAGTATTGTGGAATTTCAGCCAGTGGTAAGGCGTTATTACGTCCACCTTCTGATGGCAGAATCTCGTAGAGAAGCTGACCATTACGGTCATAAATTCGCGTGGAGGGCAGCGCCAATCCCGCCTGTAGTTGATCGATTGAGGGTAAATCCACGAACAGCCAGAAATAGGCAAAAATAAGCAGTACCAGGATGCTTGTGCCCGTAATGATGAGCATCTTTTGTCTACGCGAGCGCTGGCGGATAAAGGTGAAGGTTTTGGCGATAGGGGTCACTGAGGTCAAGCAATATCCAATTTACAAAGCAATATTGAGCTATCTTAGCTTAATTCACCCCACCCTGCCCAACGCCTCCCCTGCGTTTGCAAGTTGTGTGGATTGTAACCACAAAGACATACTAGCTTGCCTGTTTCCAACTCACCCGTTTCCGGTTATACTCCCCGCGTTCTGGTAATATGCTTATTCTTAACATGTAAGAGGATTTTATGGCAGAATCCCCTCCTGTAGTGCTCGAAGCGCGTGGGCTGACCAAACGTTTTCCCGGCGTACTTGCCAATGACCACATCGACCTGAAACTGCAAAAAGGGCAAGTTCTGGGTCTGTTGGGTGAAAATGGCGCGGGTAAAAGCACACTGATGAACCTGATTTATGGCTTGTACCAACCAGATGAAGGTGAAATCCTGGTTAACGGCAAAGCCGCTCATATCAAAGACCCCAACGACGCGATTGCCCTCGGTATTGGAATGGTTCACCAGCATTTTCAACTGGTGCCTGTCCTGACCGTCACCGATAACATCATGCTGGGCAATGAATCAGTCAGCGGACTATTTCTGAACCGCCGCGCCGCCCGACAGCGTATCGTTGAAATCTCGCAGCAGTACGGGCTGGAAGTTGACCCGGATGCGCTGGTACAGGATTTGCCAGTAGGGGTTCAGCAGCGTGTCGAAATCATCAAAGCGCTCTACCGCAAAGCCGATATTCTGATTCTGGATGAGCCTTCTGCCGTATTGACCCCGCAGGAAACTGAGGGACTTTTCGGTATCATGCGAACGCTTTTGGATCGCGGCGTAAGCATCATTTTTATATCGCATAAGCTCAAAGAAGTGCTGGAAATCTGCGATACAATCACCGTTTTGCGGTTGGGCAAAGTGGTTGGGGATGCTGACCCCAAGAACTCGACGGAAGAATCACTGGCTTCGATGATGGTCGGACGCAGCGTCATGTTACAGGTTGAAAAAGGCGAACCCGTTGTTGGTGAACTCGCACTGACTATTCGCGATTTGTGTGTGCGTGATGACCGCAAATTACTAGCAGTTAATCACCTCTCGCTGGAAGTACAGGGCGGTGAAATACTGGGGATCGCGGGTGTACAGGGCAACGGTCAGACCGAACTGGTCGAAGCCATCACCGGATTGCGCCATATTGAAAGCGGGCAGGTTCTTATCGGCAACAAGGACGTGACCAACGCCAATCCACGCACGATCACCGAAAATGGTGTTGCCCATGTGCCGGAAGACCGACGCAAAAACGGCATGGTTGCCACCTTCCCTATTAAAGACAATCTGGTACTGCAAACTTACTATATCGAACCTTTCGCTTCTGGCATTCTGGCAAATGAGAAAGCCAAGGAAGAAAACGCGCGGGAATTGGTTAAACAGTACGATGTGCGTACACCCAGTATTTTTGCCAATATGAGCACCCTGTCTGGCGGCAACCAGCAAAAAGCGATCATCGCCCGTGAATTTTCGCGGCAAAGTCATTTGCTGCTGGCTGCGCAGCCTACACGGGGTCTGGATGTCGGTTCCATTGAATACATCCACAAGCAAATTATTTCAATGCGCGATGCAGGGGTAGCGGTGCTGCTCATCTCCACCGAATTGGATGAGATATTTTCACTTTCTGACCGGATTGCGGTCATGTATACCGGAAAGATCATCGACACCGTTTCCATTCATGAAGCTACGCGCGAATCGATTGGGTTGTTGATGGCGGGCATCAAACGCGATAAGGAGAACTCACATGGCGGAAAGTAAAATTCGCGGCCCGGCAGCGCTTGCCCCACTGGCACATCGCTGGAGCAAAATATCGCCCCGGCTTGTACCACTGTTCGCCGTCCTGACAGCGCTCATCGTGAGCATGTTATTCATTATGCTGACCTCGATTATCACCAAAGGTCGCATCGATGTTGGCGGGGTGCTGAACAAAACAGGCACAGCTTACAACGGTCTGATAGAAGGTTCTATCGGCCTCACGCTCAGTGACACCCTCACGTCCAATGGTCTGGACATGGCAAAGACGTTCATTGGCGATACCGAAACATCAACTCGCGAGGTGAATATTGCAGGCAGGACAGCGGATGAAATCTCGAAGGTCGGCCTCGACACCCTTCTGCGTTACAACGATGTCCTGAATCGTCACGCCAGCCTGACCGACGACCAGATTGATGCGCTGGGAGCCAGTATTGCTGACATTACAGCAGTAGGTGACGAAAATCTGCTGGCTCTGCGCCCACTTCTGGACGGGCTGGATGCAATGACCAGCGATGCGCGCAGCGCCCTGCTGGATAAAATCGCTGCACTGGATACGCTCACAGGCGATACACGCGCAGAATTAGAAACAGCAGTCCCGGCAGCGACTCAAATTCAGGATGTTGATTTGCTGGCAGATGTCAAACTGATTCAAAAACAGGGGTTGTCCAAAATCCAGCGCCTTGCTGACCAACTGGACATCCTCTCGGAACAGGAATTATCGTCTACTTCACCGGATGCGCAGGACATCGCCGCCATTTCTGTCCTGACCAGCGCAAAAGTACGCGGATGGGGAGCTTTTGCGCTTCAGCTTCAAACACTGGGGATCAGCGATGTTAGCAAACTTTCCCAGGAACTTAAACTTGCCAAAACGCTTTACGATGACAAATTACTCGTTGACCCCAATGTCAGTGTCGGTCTGAAAAATGAACTTCAACCAATGCTCGACCATACGTTGGTGATTACACGGCCCAACAATCAGGTCTTGATTGCTCCTGACCCTGGTTTAGCCGGAATCGTTTATGTTGCAGACAAAACACCGGATAACCCCGATGATAACGTATCTGTCGTGGATGTGGTTTATCTGCGAATCGGTTCAAAAGCACTCATTTTCCTTCCTGCGAATCTGGAAAATATGCTTGTCCGCTCGATCCCCTTCATTATCGCGGGATTGGCGGTAGCCTTAGCATTCCAGGGCGGTATGTTCAACATCGGCGCGGAAGGCCAGCTCTATGCGGGTGGTATTCTGGCAGCACTCTTCGGTTTCTCTACCCTGTTTGCTAATCTGCCTGCCTGGATACACATCCCACTGGTCATTCTCATCGGCGTTCTAGGTGGCATGTTGTGGGGTGCAATACCGGGGCTGCTAAAAGCCTATACAGGGGCACATGAAGTCATCAACACCATCATGCTGAACTTCATCGCTATCCTTTTTGTGGATTGGCTCATCAAATCGGTCAATCCCTATATTCTGCTGGATAAAGCCAAGGATGTGAGTGTGCCACGCACTCCCTATCTGGTGGAATCAGCCAAGTTACCGACCTTTAACACTATTCCACCTATCTGGTTCATTATCGCTGGCATCATCGTCTTGCTGTTGGGATTGTGGTCACGACGCGCCACGCTTTCGCAAAATCCCCGGCAAGTCATCCGCCCAATTATCTACGGGATTCTGGTCGTCGTGGGTGGATATTTCCTGAAATGGCTGAGTGTACGCGGGATTTTGCATATCGGACTGGTTCTGATGATTTTCGCGGTCTGGTTTACGGGTTGGTTCCTCCATCGCACGACGCTCGGCTTTGAACTGCGCACCGTTGGCATAAACCCGGATGCGGCGCGATATTCCGGGATGAACGTAAAACTAAACATGGCACTGGCGATGGCACTCAGCGGCGCGTTAGCCGGGTTAGCCGGAGCGATTGAAGTGGCGGGTGTCCAGTTCAATATGCAGCCGGGATTTTTTGGCGGTGTCGGGTTTGATGCTATCGCGGTTGCGCTGCTGGCGCGAAGCAATCCTCGTGCCATGATTCCAGCGGGTCTCCTGTGGGGTGCGCTGCTCAGCGGAGCAGGACTCATGCAAACCCGCGCTGAAATCTCAATCGATCTGGTGAAAATTATTCAGGCGCTCATCATTATGTTTATCGCTGCGGACGCAATTATCCGCTTTTTGTGGCGCGTTCCCGAAGCGACTGCCGAGGAAAAAGAACGTACCCTTTTCGCCGCAACAGGCTGGGGAGGTTAGACACTATGGCCGTTATGGAACAAACCGCAGCCCGACCAGCGGCACTTTCTATCGGAGATGTTGTCACACTGGTTTGCGCGGCAGTTATGGGACTCGTTTTCTTCTTCCTGCCCTGGCTGAACATTGATGGACAGGCGATGACAGGCGTTAGCCTATTGTCAGCCGGAACACCAGCATTACAAAGTTACGCAGCAGGCATGTTTTTTATCCCTCTGGCGGCTGTGGTTGGCATTATCGCTGGTCTGTGGGGAACATTTGATGCACGCGCACGACGTTTTTCCGCTTTTGGCGCAACCGTTTCCGGCCTGCTGGGACTTTTCTATTTCATCGTATTTCTCTTCCTGAATAATCAGGCTAACCCGACTGATCTATTTGGTTCAGCCTTCAGCATCGCCCTTCTTATGGTGATTGGGCTATTCGTTCAAACCATCCTGCCGCGCCCGATAACAGCAGTGCAGTACAACTGGCGGGATTATCTCACCATCACTCGCATCGGTATCTTTTCCATCCTGTTCATCGTCGTTGGGGTGTGGATGTTTATCGCTACGACTGGCAGCATTCCGGGCGATGTAACCACTTTGCTGACAATCGATACAGGCGGTACTGTGGGCATTACAGTGCCGAGCTTAGGCTTTGCCGTCCTTGTCTCCCTGTTGTATATCGGCGGAGGCATCGTTGGCATCGTGCCCAATCCGCGCTTCAAGCGGATTCGGTTATGGTGGCTGCTGCTCAATGGCGCGCTGATTATCCCGACTGTGCTCATCATTATTGCAGCAGGTGGAAAAACCAATATCACCGTCATGTTACAGGAAAGCCTGCGCGTCTCTACGCCTATCATTATGGGGGCGATGGCGGGTCTGTGGTGTGAACGTTCAGGCGTGACCAATATCGCCATCGAAGGCATGATGCTGACAGGGGCTTGTTTCGGCTATGTCGCTTTTGTCTTGCTATCCGCTCAAATGACCACCCCACAGGCGCAAATGATTGGTATTGTCGTGGCGGTACTTGCAGGCGGTCTTATGTCCGCTTTACACGCATGGCTTTCGCTCACGTTTAAGACCAATCAGATTGTCAGCGGTACGGTCATCAACATTCTGGCGATTGGTTTGACCAGCTTTTTGCGGCGAGATGTGCTGGTTGGTGCATCCACTGCGCGCGCTACTCTACCGCTCCTCCCCGTTCCGGGTCTATCACAGGTTCCGATCCTTGGCGATGTCCTCTTTGACGGCAAGCCGATCTTTTACAGCATGTTTTTTCTGGTCATCATCACGCATGTGGTGATGTATTACACCCGATGGGGACTGCGTACCCGCGCGGTGGGCGAAAATCCACATGCGGCGGATACACTGGGTATCAATGTTATCCGCAACCGCTGGATTAACGTCGTCATTGGCGGCATGATCGCTGGTTTAGCCGGAGCGTGGTATACGTTGGAAACCACCGGAGCCTTCGACGATAACATGACCTCCGGGCAGGGCTTTATCGCGCTGGCGGCGATGATCTTCGGTAACTGGACACCGATTGGCGGAGCGGCAGGCGGGTTATTGTTCGGCTTCTCTGTCGCACTCGGTCAACGCTTCCAATTCCTGGGTGTGCAAATCCCGGCACAGTTCCTACAGATGGTTCCCTATATTATTACCATCGTTGTGCTGGCTGGTCTGATTGGTAAATCTTCACCGCCTAAAGCGGATGGTGTTCCGTTTGAAAAAGAGTGATGTACTTATTCCGGGGGCGAGGTATTAACCTCGCTCCTTCCACAAAACTTTACGCTTTACACAGTCTGGTATCATTTATAGTAGGGATTATCCTGAAACCGTGATAGCTACGTGTAAGGTGCGTCGGTTTCAATAAATTCCTATAAAAGCTCTTTGCAGTATGAAGTCTATGTGTGAGGATACATGATCGAACTGATCGTAAAATACGGACCAACCATTGGATATTTGATGATTTTTGCCATCATCTTTGCCGAGTCCGGCTTGCTGATTGGCTTTTTCCTACCCGGAGACAGCCTGCTTTTTACAGCAGGATTTTTGGCATCGCCAGCCAGTAAAGAACTGCTGGTGAAATTGGGCGTTCCGGCTGAGACCGCATTCTTCTCCCTCCCTATTCTGCTGTTTGGCTGCTTTATCGCCGCCGTAGCGGGTGACAGCGTGGGATACCTATTCGGTAAACGGATCGGGCCGCGCCTTTTCCAGAAGGAAGACTCGCTGCTGTTCAGCCAGAAAAACGTGCTCAAAGCGCAGGAATTCTATGAAAAACACGGTGGAAAGGCCATTGTTCTGGCACGCTTTATGCCCGTCATACGCACTTTCGCACCGATTGTGGCCGGTGTCGGCAACATGAAATACAGCCGTTTCGTTGCTTTCAACCTGCTCGGTGGTTTTCTCTGGGCCGTTGGTGTGACACTGGCAGGATATTTCCTGGCGGCGGTCATTGGGCCGGAAAACATCGACAAATACCTGCTACCTATCGTGGTGCTGATCGTTCTGATTTCCGTCGCGCCCGGTCTTTACCACCTCCTCAAGGAGAAGGAAAACCGCGACGCGCTGCGCAGCAACATCATGAAACTACTGGGTCGTTCAACCTCCGTCGCTGCTGAATAAGACCAAACTCTGATTGCTCAAAGCCCCTCTAACCAGGGGCTTTTTCTTTTCGTTAAAGCGAATCGTCGATTCATATGACGGATGATGTCGGATATGTCGCCCTCGACAAGCCTGCGAGGGGAAATATCGTCGTTGTCGTCGCCCGACAATGATTGTCGGATGCTAATTATTTTCTATTTTTTCTTCTTCTTTTTCTTTTTAAGGTTGTTGGTGATTAGTTTTTAGTAAAAAGACAAAAATTAGTTGCCAGAAAATTGTGGCTGTGGCGGCGGCTGTGGCTGTGGCTGAAAATTGTGGCCGTGGCCGTTATTTGATTGTTCGAAGGTGCGGCATTGAAATGTCCCACAAATGCAGCAGAAGGACATTAATTGCCTCGCGTGAAATGCCGCAGATATGCCGCACTTGAGGGAAAGCATGTCCATTTATGTCCCAAATGCCGCACCCCAATCGTCTAAAGTTCCCGCCGCCCCGCCACCGCCACCGCCGAGCAAAAACAGGGACGGCGAAAGCGGGAAAAGAAAGTCCTGAGCTAAAAGCTTGGCAGCTTGACCTTGTTGCCGTTGGCATTTTTCGATTCGCCAAGATTCAAGGGACAAGCCCCGCGTCAACAATCGGGCACATATCCAGTATAGCACATTTGTTTCATGATGATGGTACGAGTTTTCAAACGGAGAAGAAAATTGAACTGTACACTTGAACAAGTTGTTTTGAGAGGGCGCAGCGATGCTGCTCCCCTACAAATCCCCAAAGGTTATTTCGTCGGCGCTTAAGCACCATTATTTCTGTTTGCGGAGGTTTTGCGCCAGTTCGAGATTTTGCTGAAGGTAAGGCAAACGGTCATCCATACCGATGGACTGAAAAAGCTGATAAGCGGCGGTAAAGTGATTGATGGCCTGATCCAGTTCACCCAGATTGCCGAAGACATTGCCGAGGCTGACCAGTAAATCGCCCTCGCCCACTTTATCATTTAACTCGCGCGCCATCGTCAGGGTTTCGATATAGGCATCACGGGCAAGGTCAAAATAAAATCGGGCTTCAAATTCGGAAGGCGCAGCACGTCCAAGATCACTGTAAATATTGCCGATAATGCCCATGCGCAGAGCCGCTTCTCGTGGTTCACCGAGCACTTTGTAAATCGAAACGACTTCATGAAAACATTTGAGCGCTTCGGAAGAATCGCCTGACGCAAGATAACTGTTCCCCAGGTTACTGAGACGGGAAACCAGGCCGCGTTGATCGCGCATAACCCGCGCAACATTGACCGATTCTTTGTGGACTTCAGCAGCATCCTTGCGCTGCCCCAGATCATCATAAACCAAGCCCAGATTAGCCAACCAGATACCGCGTCCACGCACATCACCGATTTCCTGTGCAATGAGCAAAGCCTGATTCAAATAATCCAGCGCCTCAGCATGGCGACCCACTTCGCGCAGGATATTGCCCATGTTGCCGAGGATCCCGTCTTCGGTCAGGCGGTCTTTTTCAGCACGGGCGATGCCTAAAGCCTGTCCAAAATAATGTAAGGCACGATCAGGACGCTGAACGCGGTAATAGATCAGGGCAAGGTTGCCCAAGTGTCTGCCCTCAGCGGAACGATCACCCGCCCCATGTGCGAGTTTGGCGGCCTCTTTGAGACCTTGAATCGCTTCTTTGTAATTTTCATTCTGAAGCGCCAGACGCACCTGACGGAGGAGCGTAGCCTGATCGGCAATATCGGTCATAGGTTATTTCTTTCAACTTCGGAACGCCGCGCCAGACTTATAAATACTGCGGCTCCCAAAAGGGCTATCAGCGCGAGCGGCAAGACCCAGGCCAGTGTCACTGGAACTCCCGGCAGTGTGGGTTCGTCCGGGATAATGGTCAGGCGCAAAATGGTGAATTGATTGGATATATCGGGCAGCGTTCGGGGATTAACATCTTCTTCAATCAAACGCCCTAAAACGGGGTCATAACGCCAGGGCGCAATGCGCCGGAACAGGTGAACTGCCCGGAGTGCTTCCGCCGGGTCAGTGACCGGGTCGGCTAAAGCGCTGAACTCTCTATGTCCCAGTTGAACGGTGGCGAGTGGGTCGGTCAGCAGGTTCTGATACCAATCCGGGCGCGCGCCCCATACCGAGATCAAATAGATGGAACTGCCGTGCCGTCGATATTCAATGGGAATATGGCGTATCTGACCCGATTTTCGTCCGCGCGTGGTGAGAATCATCAGATGCATGGCATTCAGCAAATCGCCCAGACCCAGGCGGTAAAACAACATGGGTGAACGCAGCAGAAGACGAACGAGATTATTGGGATAGGGGATAAGTGGGTTACGAGATGCGCGCATAATCCTGACTGTATGAAAAGTGTGATAACTTTCTACAGTATACACAATTTCCAGTGCGCCTGCTGATTGAAAATGCGCATGACAGCCGTAAGCCAAGCGTGTTCCAAGCGTCAGGAAAGGACAATACACGGCTAGAGCCGCAATGCTATACTATAGTTACCAGATAAAACACAGGCTGGAGAGAAAATGATTGTTTCTCCAGAGATAAACGCCTGACGGAGATTTTCATGCCAGATGAACGCGACCCGCGCTTTTTATCCGATCACCCCGAATCGGAACATTCAGACGACGATGATGTCCCTTTTCATCTGCCCCTGAGTGAGGATGCTCAGGACGAAGAAACGGAACGCACCGACGAGGATATTTGGGATTCGAGCCATCCAGCAGACGCGCGGAATATGCCGACGATGCCGATACCGTTCGACCCGGAATCGCCTGACCCTAAAATGACACTTCCGGGCAGCGGGGGATTAGATCCGAATCCTGATTTTGTTAATCCTGAGCCACCCAAGCCGGAATATACAGTACGACACGAAGCAGTGCGATTGGAAAACACAGCGCCGCATCCGGCGTACAAACCAGCAGAACAACAGCCTTACCAACGCCCGACTCATCAACCCGGCGAGTATATTCCGCCTGCACCGACCAACGCCCAACCGGGGAAACCACTCCCGCGCCGTCCAGTTAAGCGTAAAGGGTGTCTGGGATGTTCACCCACCTGTCTGGGCATTATCATCGGATTCTTCATTATCTTCTGTGGCGGTACAACCCTGATTACACTGGTGGTCAGCGCGGCACTCGGTACACGGATTGAATCTCAGCTTCAGGAACGGGTCGCGAAGGTCGATAGTTATCAGCAGTTCCAAAGCACATTCTACTATGATCGCAATGGACAGCTTCTCTACGAATCGTTTGGCGAAGGACGACGCACGCGGGTCAAATACAGCGATTTCCCCAAGGCTCTGATTGATGCTACGCTGGCGATTGAAGATGATAACTTCTTCACCAACCCTGGGATTGATGTCCCGGCGACTATCCGCGCGCTGTTGCAATATTTAGGTCTACAACAAGGCTCAACAGGTGGCAGCACGATCACGCAACAGCTTGTCCGCAATGTGTTGTTCGATCCGCAGTACCGCGCAGAACGCAGTATCCAGCGTAAGTTGGAGGAAATCGGTCTGGCGCTGGTGCTGACACAGCGCAAAACCAAGCAGGAAATCCTTGAACTGTATCTGAATGAAATCTATTATGGCAATCTGGCCTATGGTGCGGAAGCTGCCGCGCAGACTTTTTTCGGTAAAAAGGTAAGCGAACTCACACTGGCAGAAGCGGCGTTGTTAGCGGGACTGCCCCAAGCGCCTGCTAATCTTGATCCGCTCAATCCCGATCCGGCGATTCAGAATGCGGTGACGGCGCGCTGGCAGTTGGTACTGGATCGCATGGTCTCAACCGGGAAAATCACGCAGGCGCAGGAAAATGAGGCGCTGCGTGAGGGTTATACACTTTATAACGCCCCTGTTTCACTGGAAGCACCGCACTTCACGGTTTATGCGCAGAACCAACTTGCTCAATTGATGACCGACATCGGTTACAGCCCGGAGCAAATCACGCAAGGTGGGCTGAAGGTCTATACGACGCTCGATCTGGATTTGAATAAACAGGCTCAGTCAGCGGCTCAACAGCAGGTCGCCCGTTTGAGTGCCCAGAATGTGACCAATGCATCAGTCGTTATTCTGAAACCGCTCACCGGGGAAATTCTGGCGATGGTCGGGAGTGTCGATTACAACAACGATGCGATTGATGGGCGCGTCAATGTGGCAATTGCACTCCGACAACCGGGCAGCACGATGAAACCCTTCAATTACTCGGCAGCTATCGAAAATGGCATGACTCCCGGCGATGTGATCTGGGACACGCCGACGACCATCGGAATTCCCGGTCAGCCCGGATATACGCCACGCAATTACGACGGCGCGTTTCACGGCCCGGTGATTATGCGTACCGCGCTGGCGAACAGTTATAACATCCCGGCGGTACAAACCCTGCGGCGCTACGGCGTTGACTATTTGCTCGGACTGATGCAGCGTTTTGGGGTTGGGACATTAGGGACTGATGGCAGCAAATATGGCCTTTCACTGACGTTGGGTGGCGGCGAAGTTTCCCTGCTCGACCTGACGAATGCATACAGCGTGTTCGCGAATGCGGGTTCATATGTGTCCACCACCGCTATCCTGTGTGTGCTGGACAACGACGATCACATCATTTACCAGTATGAAAATGGATGTCCACGCGGTACGCCCACTGATAAAACAGTTGACCGCTCTGGTCTGGGTAAACAGGCGCTTGACCCGCGTGTGGCCTTCATCATCAGCGACATTCTGAGCGATAACAATGCCCGCAGCGCGGCTATGGGTGTTAACAGCGCACTCAATACGGGTGCCCTGAAAGCCTCGGTCAAAACGGGTACCACCAACGATGTGAAAGATAACTGGACAGTTGGTTATACGCGCAATGTAGCGGTGGGCGTTTGGGTCGGAAACAGCAACGGCAGTCCGATGGTGAATTCATCTGGTTTGACGGGCGCAGCACCAATCTGGAACAGCATGATTACCAGCATTTATGCCAATCAATCACTGCTTCAGCGCGATTTCGCTACCAATGGGCAACTTCAACCGGATCAGGCCTCTCAGCCGCCGGGAGTATCACTACGGGAAATATGCGATGTGCGCAGCCTGCGTGATCCAGCGACGGATTGCAACCGTATTCGCGAGTGGTTCCTCGATAGTCCAGCGGGAATACCGGACGAAAATGGCAATCTGAATTATCCGCCTGCTGCGCCGGATTCATCGGCACAACAAGGGGCTGGCCCACAACTTACACTGGTGTCGCCCGGCGTGTATCAGGTGCTGGCGTACCGTTTAGCGCCGGAAATCGCCAGTCTGATTCAGTTACAGGTTCAGCCCGGTCAGCCGACTCCACCTACGCCACTCTACTGTCAGGTTCCAGCGGAGTTATCCGGCGCGGCGGCAGGGGCACAACCGTTATTGTTCATCGCTCCGCCACCTGTGCCGGAAGATGCTGTGGCAGCGGAACAATATGCTCGCAACAATGGGCTGGCTTACCTGCCAACGATTGCCTGTTCGCCTGAACTGCTACAAGGCGGCGGCGGTGGTTATGGGCCAGCGGTGACAACGGCGGTGATTACTTCGCCTGCGCCGGGACAGGTTCTTACAGGTGAAACACCGATTCTGGGAACTGTTCAGTTCACGTCAGACCAGGGCAAGTTCTATAAGCTGGAAGTGAAGGGCGGTAATCTGGCGGATTGGGTGACGATTGGCACGACCCATACCGAGAATGTGGTGAATGGTCAGCTTGAGAATTTGTATGTGCCGGGTCTGGTGAACGGGAATTATGTCCTGCGATTGGTGATTGTGGACAACGGCGGCGGCTTCCTTCAGGCTCCGTATGAAGTGCCATTCGCGGTGAGTCATTAGGAACCCCTCCCCTTCATCCCCTCCCCATTCGGAGTACCGATTGGAGAGGGGGAAATAAGAAAGTTTACACAGAGCGCATATGGAATGCGCTCTTTTGATTCGGGGTGAGTGATTATGAGAACTCTGTTTAACAGAGAAAAACAGAGAGCCTTGAGGGAAGCGCGTGAATGCGCACGGGAGCAATCGAGCGCGATAACAGAGCGATAACAGAGAAAAATGAGTCGATATGAGCCGCCGAGTGGTGCAACGAGAAGCGAGAGAAATTGCCGCCGAGTGCCGATTTCGCCGCAGCGGGTACAGGGGAGATTGGCGCTTGATGCAGCGGGAGTGAGGGGCAGAAGCGCCGCCAAAGCGGTGGGGGGGTGCCGCTGCAATATCACGGGAAGG
>JBGAGR010000175.1:0-16868 GCA_044226645.1 Aggregatilineales bacterium | reverse complement strand
GGGGACGCACTTCGAACGGATAATTATGGTCGCGCCTATCTTTCATTTTTGCAGGATAGCAGCATCCTTGTTTTGCCCCGTTCCACTTTCGAATTGGTCGAGTTTACCTATTCTCCCAATCTTAATTTATCGATCCGCATGACGGGTCATGCCATCCAGGCTCTCAACACTGAAACCGGATTCTACCGACTCGAAACATCCCGGTTGGTCATAAACAGCCCTTCGTCACTCCTCGCAGTTTGGGATCACGAAAATGAGCCATCGGCAGTTACAACTGCCAAAGGGGATATCAAAGTCAACATCGGTTCAGAGGAATTTACGGTCAAGGAGGGGCAGGGGCTTTTTGATAATCAGATCAATCGCCCTGCTGTTGCTGATCTGAACATGCCCCTGACTGCTCCCCATTTGGAAGGTGAACTTCTAGGCTGTCCGGGAGAAATCCAAACCGTGGATGACTTGAATATCAATATTCGCGTCGGTACAGGTTTTCAGTCCGATGTCATTGGAAGTATCGCGAATAAATCGGTTGTCCGGGTTATGGCGACGAACGAGCACAACACCTGGTATCGTATCCAGGCATTCAGCGGTTTTGGCTGGATTCGGCAGAGTCTTGTTAAGTCAGCGTGTGAGAATTTGCTTGTGCTTCCGGATAACAGTCGCGAATACAATCGGGGTCTACAGAATATCACCCCGATTGAGTACGCGCTGTTGGAACCATTTTATGGGCACAGTGATGAGGATTTGTGGTTTTACCTCAGTTTCTTGCCTGCCGGGTAGAAACGAAGTTTTCAATATGCGTTTTGAAGGGCACAGAGTTTCACCCGCGCCCTCGTTGATAGTGCAATCAAAACGCTTCGCGTTGGTAACGGCTCCATTCAACAACAGGTCAGTCTTAACTTTGATTTGTCTTGAGTCGGGGAAAGTGTACTCAAATCCTATAGACAGAATTGTGAAAAACGTATATTTTTAGCGTGTCGTATATTCTACCTTAAAGATGGATTACAACTTATGAAATCAATTCGCCCTCTGGGTGCTGTAGTTATAGTCATCATGACGCTATGGTCCCTGGTAGTTAATTCCCAGGTCATGGGTCAAACCACTGCCCAGGCTAGTCAGGAATGGACTCAGGATGCTCATGATGCCCAACATACGGGTTACATTTCCGAAGAACCTTTAGAACCCTGGAAACTTCTGTGGACATGGAACGGCCCCGATGCCAACGGCGGCACAGGCAACCATTTCATCGATGTTCCCAGAGAAGCCCGCACGGTTACTGGAGGCCAGTTTATTTATGCCCCAGCGGGCACGCGCGGTATATTCGCTCTCTATAAAACGACTGGACAGCAGGCTTGGAATGTCACCGCGACCAGTTTTAATGCTGCCCCCGCCTATGAACCGGCGACTGGTTATTTGTTCGCCAATGGCGGAGATGGGAAACTCTATAAAATTGATTCCCGTAACGGTAGTGTTCTCGCAACTTACAATGCTGGCAACCCCCTCAACAAGTCTGTAGTGCTGGTTAACGGATTTGCCTACATTGTGACCGATAACGGCCAACTCCATAAGGTCAATACCACGAATATGACGGCTGCCTGGGTGTACTCAGCAAATGCGCCGATTGCTACACCGCCAGCTTATTCAGCCAGCCGGGATGTCATCGTTTATGCCACCAATGACCTGTATATTCATGCGGTCAATAATAGTAACGGGAGCGCAAAATGGCGCGTCAAACCAACGCCTAATACTGCTGGCTTCCCCAATGAAATGGACGGTATGTGGCCGGTTATTGCGGAGCAGCACGGCGTGGTCTTTGTGCGAATGCGCCTCGATCATAATGCGGGTCTGTGGGGAGGCCCGGGACCTGGGGGCATGTATCCCACTACTAATGCCGATACCCGCGCATTTCTACAAAGTCACCCACAATTGAAAAACCTTTTTGCCCTGAATCTGGACAACGGTACAGAGTCTTTTATTCCAGCGGTCGGGTATGGTGGCCCGGAAGCCCTGGAAAACAATGTGCCATATCTGGACGTGGGGCCTGTGCCTGTGATTCGCACACTTTCAACTGGACAGGAAGTTGCCTACATGATGTTCCGCAGTGGACAGGGCAATCCGCCAGATGGGCGATGGGACTCCAATATGGGGGAAATGGTACTGGATAGTACGACAGTTCCTGGTCTTGTGGCCGGGGATTTGCGGTTTATTGCGTTCCCCAATTCCTACCTGAATATCACGGATGAACAAGACCCCTTCACATTGGCAGGGGATACGATTTTCCGGGCGCATTGGGGCGCAAGTGAAAGCACGAAGATTACCAATCGGGCTAACACTGTTGGGTTGACCTATGCTAACCCCATAACATCAAAGGCTCACCCGGTAATTATTCGTCGGCAGCAGACCTGTGGAGACTTTAACCCCAGTACACACTGGACGACCTGCGGGCTGACACTTTATCAGGACGGGCGTTATTGGGGCGGGCCGGGTTGGTGGATTTACTGGAATACCTATGATCCGCCTAATGGCACAGTCCGTACCGCATATTCTGATGGCCGTCTCCCGTTCTACACCTATGTGAGCGATGGTCTTGTTATTTCTGAAGGCGGCGGCGGTGACTTAATGGTTTTCAAGCACAGTGGAACTACCGGGGGCGGAACAGTACCGCCGACCAGCCCCACTCCACCTACTCCGCTGCCTACCGCGAGTTCCACCTTGCGACCCACCGCGAGTTCCACCCCGCGGCCTACCGCCAGCTTCACCCCAACCGCAGTGTTGTCGCCTACGCTTGTACCGACCAGCTTGCCGCCGACCCAAACGGGCGCAACAACACCCCTGGTGACAAGCCTGACAACCAGCTCGCAGCAGGCCGCCCGTTACCAGAAGTTTGAAGTAACTTTCCAGATCAGTAAGACATATCCAGCGGACTCAATGTTGCCGTACTATTTCTATGATCCAAGCGATCCAAAGGGTATTGACGGGATCACGATTGATGGTCACTTCATTGCGCCGTCTGGTCGGGAGATCGTTGTTCCCTCGTTTTACTATCAGCAGTACTCAGGCTCTGGAACCAAACTTGTGGCATCGAATAACTTTTCCTGGAAGCTGCGTTTTGCGCCGGAAGAAACAGGTGTTTATGCCTACTATGTCACCATCACCGACCGGAATGGCTCTACACGCTATCCAAATATAGGGGTACTCCCCTTGCAGTCTGTCGATTCTACCTCCAAGGGCTTTGTCCGTGTATCATCACGTGATCCACGCTTCCTGGAATTCTCCAATGGCGAGAGCTTCGTACCGGTCTCCAGCGGTCATGTGTTCTGGGAAATTAACAAGGGACGCAGTCTCGATTTCGTCAATACGTTTGCTGATTTCGGGCGAAACGGAATCAATCTGATGCGTCTCTGGGATCAGAATGATGGCTACAATTTGACAGTGGAAGGCCATTTCGACGGATACAACTGGCCTGATGACGCTAACCCGGTAGATCGTGGCATTGACATCAGCAAACTCCCCAAAGGAACCCAGATGAACCAGCGGGGTAACTACGAGGAAGACACCATTATTGAAGCCGCTGAACGCAACGGTGTCTATATCATTCTGTCTTCACATGGAGATCCATACTGGATTTGGGATGCCTCGATCTATCAGGAAAGCTGGAATACGAATCCAGTTGCCTTTGATAACCCTGCGCATATACGCTATTGGGAGCGCAATTTCCGCTACCGTGTGGCACGTTGGGGCTATTCAACTTCCATTATGACCTGGGAAGTTTGGAACGAACATGGTCATGTGCCGGTTGGATCCAACGTTTATAACTTCTACCAGACATACGGTCAGTTCCAACAGCAAACAGACCCTTACCATCACTTACGTTCAACTTCGCAGGGGTCTCAAGCCTGGAGTCCCGGATTGTGGGGATCGCCGGCAATGGATGTCGCCAGCTATCACGACTATATGATGATTTCACGCTATAGTGCAGACCTCACTTATGATGCTGCAAACTTTGTCTACCGGTTTGCTCAATGTCTGAGAACACCTGGTGGGGCTGGTTGTGGTCTGGGCATAGGAGACGGTTCTACCTGGCAGGGTAACAATAAACCCATCTATTGGGGCGAAATAGACACTGGTACTGCAAATTGGAATGAACCCAATCCGCAGCCTAAAGCGACCCACGATATGCGATGGGCGGGCTTGTTCTCGCCGATTGGAATGTCGCCAATCGATTGGTACTTTGATCATCAGTCAGCCAGTTTCATTGCCACTAAATATAAGGAAGCCAAAATCGCTAGCGACTTCTTCAAGGGGATTGACTACGCTGGGCTTCGTTTCACATACCTTGCGACCAATGATGTCATTCTGACATCGGAAGCGATCACCGTCGACAATCCCAAGCTGCGCGTTCTGGCGATGCGCAGCAGTAATGGAACACAGGTGTATGCCTGGGTACAGAATAAGGACAATGCGCGCTGGGATCAGGCGGTCAACACGGCTCCCATTACGGCTTCGTTCTCAATCAAGCAGGTTGCATCAGGCAATTATCGCATTGAAATTTGGGACACCTATACAGGAACGGTCAGCGATGGGGGTGTTGTCGCTGTATCGAATGGGGTGCTCACCGTACCGGTCAAGGGCTTGTCGAAGGACGTAGCTATTAAGATCGTGCCTGTGAACCAGCCACCTTCGACCCCGACACTACCTACATCCACACCGATCCCGACACTGAAACCGCCGACGGCTACCCAGGTACCGCCGACATCGACTGCAACACCGATCCCGACACTGAAACCGCCAACGGCTACCCAGGTACCGCCGACTTCGACTCCAACACCGATACCTACTCTTGTTCCTCCTACGCTGACACCGGTACCACCGACGGCTGTCCCGACCCAGGTAATCCCGTCGACTCCTCTGCCGACAATAGAACCGTCAGCGGTGCCTTCGGGTAATCCGGGAGTGCAGGTCAGTGTGCTCCCCGCCGCAGCCAATCCGGGTGAGACGGTTGTCGTGACGCTGAATCTCCATAACGTCTCGAACCTGTTCGGGTTGGAAGCCGAATGCCTCGTTGATCCGGCAGTTCTTGCAGGTAAAACTCACAGTGGCGGCGACGGATTCAATGACAGCAACAGCGTTTGGGTTGACCTTGGTTTCCAGTCATCTGGGAGCTGGCAAGTTGCTGCCAGTCGAGTTCGTCCGAATCTGCCGATATCAGGAGATACAATCGCCTTCAGTTTGAATTACATCGTGCAGTCTTCCGGCAGCACACCGATAATCTGTACCATATTGGGTGTAGATGAAAATGGTCGGGATGTGCCGTTGGAAATCACCAACGCGGTGTATAACGGAACCGGGACTCTGCCGCCTATCGAGCCAACCATTACGACAGCAACACCTACATTGCCGCCAACTCTGGTACCAACACCCGGCACATTGAGCAGCATATCCGGTGTAGTAAACATCCCTGGGGCGACAGATCATTCGGGAATCAGTATCGGGTTATATGCCAATAATACGCTGTTGGCACAAATTACCACTACATCCAACGGAAGCTATCTATTCACAGATGTCCCCGTGGGAAGCTATGTCCTGAGTCTGAGTGCCCCCCAGGCATTGCTGACAGTCTATAACATCGACGTTACGGCTGATGGGCAGGTTATTGACCTGGGACTAGAGTATCTGCCAATGGGTGATACCGACGGTAACGGGCAGATTGATTTACTGGACGCGGCGCTGGTCGGAGCGAACTTCGGCCTGGACAGCAGCCTCGTGCCTAACGCGAACTTCAATAGAGACACCGTTATTAATGTTCGCGATTTGGTACAGGTCGGGTCGAGTTTCGGTCTGGTCTCGCCAGTGGTCAAAAAGTAGCTATGTGACTGAAACGTATTCTCCACACAGACGGTGTGGCGCTAAGTACAAATGGATAATCTCTGGAGGTGGGTGCAGCAGTCTGCGCCCATCCTGGAGTTTGGCAGAATAAAGAGAGCCGTTGTCGAGGGACAGCGGCTGTTTTATTGGAAAGGGGCGAAAAAGCGGTTAGGAACGAACAAGCACCAGCAAAGACGGAATTGCGCAATGCCAGCAAAAGTAGCTCTTTTTCACCCCAGTCAGGCGGGAATGGGGAGCAGAGCGGGTGAAATTCATGATGTCGCCAGAAGGCAGCGCATCACATCCGTGAGATATGGCATTTGTAGGGATATAGAGTGAATTTACCTCGCTTCAGAATCCCTGTCTCGTGGATTTTCTTTCACTAAGAGGTTTTCAGATATGGCGCAGCACAGCCTGGAACTTATACCGTGAACCACAGTATGCCGATGTGGTGTATTCAACGACTTGATCGAACTCAGTAAAGGTACGCCGTGTCATATGCAGAATTGCTGCGTTCGGTTCAAGACGGAGCAGTTGGCTTTCCTCATGAGTTGCCAACCGCGCCTCAATCGACTGTTCGGCGTATTGCAACACAATGTTGTATTCTTCTCGCAGCACCTTGTACAGAGACTCCACTCTGAAGTCATGCGTATCGAGCAGCGTCGGGCACCAGCCTTTCGCGATTTTCACTCGCTCGATAGCCATCGGAACTTCATTCGCCAGCCGCAGCCGCACGAGATAAATCAGCGGTGTCCCCGTCATCACCCGCAGGATTACCGCGTCCTCATCCGATGCCGAGATCGTTTCGGAGGCTATGACGCGGCTGGTGGTATGCTGTCGCCGTCTCAACATCTCTTCAGTGAAACTGGTTAACTGCTCTAACTGCTGGTCAACTTTCGAGACGCTGACATAAGTTCCCTTGCCAACCTGTGTATAAAGGATACCCTCTTGCACCAGGTCGGTGATGGCACGTTTGATCGTTAAGCGATTGACCTTGAATATCTCTTTTAAGGCGCGTTCGCTGGGGATTCGACCACCGAGAGGATAGTTACCCATTTGGATATTGTTGCGAATATATTCTTTGATTTGCTCGTAGAGTGGTGTACCCGAATCCACATCAAGCATAATACCCTTAACCTTTTCTACGCTCCAGGAGTGTTAGCAGCACAACACTACCAATTAAGAAGCATCCCAGTAATGTACTGCACACACTCAGGATAAATTCAGCGCTGCCCGGCGGCTGAAGGAAGATCATCAGCAGCCCGCAGCTACCAATTAAGAAGCCCAGACGTAAAAACCCGGTCAGCAGGTGGCGGTCAATCAAGATGCCTTACTCCACCGTCTTCAGTAATGGCATTCCCTGTTGAAGTGGAATACATGCAGCCTGCTGTTCAAACCCCGTTGTGTGTGCCAGTTCCGGTACGTTCGTATCACAGGTTCCCGGCACAAAGTGCGGACAGCGGGGATGAAAGGCGCAGCCCGCCGGAATATCGGTTAACTTGGGAATCTCATCCGAACGCAGGCGGATGGCCTGTTTCTGGCGAGTCAATTCTGGATCAGCTTCAGGGACGGCGGTCAGCAGCGCACGTGTATAAGGATGCGATGGATTGGCAATGACTTCCGGTGTCTCCCCAATCTCAACAATGCGTCCGAGATACATGACGGCAATCCGCCCCTCCCACGCAAAATACTTCGCCAGTGCCAGATCATGGGTGATGAAGACGATGGTCAGACCCAACTCACGCTGCAATCGCTGGAGCATCTTCAGTAGGGTGATGCGGATGCTCACGTCTACCATGCTGACGGCTTCGTCAGCGACAATCAGCTTTGGTTCCACCGTCAGTGCGCGGGCGATGCTGACACGCTGGCGCTGTCCGCCGCTCAGTTGGTGCGGATACTTATTGACGATGTCACCCGGCGGAGTCAGATCCACCATGGTCAGCAGTTCCCATATCCGCCGCTTGAGCGCTGCGCCACCTTCGGTCATACGGTGGCGTTTGAGCGGAAAACTCAGAATGTCGCCAATCGTGTGCGCCGGGTTAAGCGAGGCAAAGGGGTCTTGATGGACGATTTGCAGTTGGCGACGCAGCAGCGATTTTTCACGCCCTTTGTACGTTTCCATTGCACGCCCGTTGACGAGGATAGTGCCCTGGCTTGGTTCGAGAAGTCCGGTGATAATCTTGCCAGCGGTGGTTTTCCCGCATCCGCTTTCCCCAACCAGACAGATAATCTCATCCCGCTGAATTGTGAGATTAATATCCTGCAAAACGGGGATTTGCTGGCGATCTTTGACGAACGAGCGGTAGACTCCTCGCATTTCCAGCATTGGGTCTGTTACGTGAATGCTGCTGTCGTCCGAGAATCCCCCCTCAGGTGCATGTACCAGATTATTTCTCATGCCTTTTTCACCATCTGAGTTTCCAGCACCCGTTCTGTTTCGAAACATGCCGCTCGCTGTCCACCTTCATATTCTACCAGCGGCGGTGAGTTTGTCCGGCAAATATCCTCCGCGAATGCACAGCGGGGGTGAAACTTGCAGCCCGACGGCGGTTTTATCAGGTCGGGAGGGCTGCCGGGGATGCTCATTAATTCTTGTGCACCTACGCTCAGGCGCGGTGCCGCATTGAGCAGACTATAAGTATAGGCATGGTGTGAGCGGTAGAATACATCGTCCACCTTGCCGATTTCGACAATTTCCCCGGCATACATGGTCGCCACAGTATCGGCAATCTCAGCGGCAACCGCGAGGTCATGGCTGACAAACATAATGCTGAAGTTAAGTTCTTTGCGGAGGAGCTTAAGTACATCGAGAATCGAACGCTGGGTCAGGATATCCACAGCCGTCGTCGGCTCGTCCATAATCACAATCTGTGGACGCAGAATCAGGCTCAACGCCAGCAGGACACGCTGACGCATACCGCCGCTGAGTTCGTGCGGATAACTGCGAAAGACACGCTCCGGATCGAGCCGAACCTGCTCAAAGAGCTTCAGCGCTCGTTCGCGTGCCTCTGATCGCCCTACGCCATGTGCCGATGCAGTATCGTAGACCATATCGCTGATACGGATGACCGGATTCAAGGAATTCAGAGCACCCTGAAATACCATTGAACACTCCGACCACAGAAAGGCACGTGTCTCGCGCTTACTGAGTCCCAGCACATCTGTCTGATGCCCGTCCCGGTAGGTGTAGATAACGCTGCCGCTGTCAATACTGGCACTCCTGGGAAGCTGCCGAATCAGCGCGAGATTAAGGGTCGATTTGCCACATCCGCTCTCGCCGATGATAGCCAGTGTTTCCCCCTCATGCAGATCGAACGACACCTTGTTGACAGCTCGAACCCGTCCCCGCTGCGCCAGGTAACTGGTGGACAGGTCTCGCACACTCAGAACGACATGGTTGGGATCAAAACTCATATCTGGAAAATATCCTTGTGCCCTTGCATCGTATTGTCTTTATTACAGCCCTGAGCGCAGCCTGGGATTGAAGATTTCCTCAAGCGAACGCGAAAACAGCACCAGCGACAGTTGGAACAGGGCAATCGCGATAATCGGTGACAGCAGCATTCCGGCTGCCTGCGGCAGGAACAGAACACCCTGTTGGCGGCCTGTATAGATCATGACCCCCCAATCCGGTTCGGTGAGTGGTACAAGCCCCAGAAATACCAGTCCGACAATTGAGTACATGGCGATGCGGATGGTAAAAATGAAATTCACCGCAATGTAGCTTACCATATTCGGGAAAACTTCGCGGGTGATGATGTGCCATATCCCGAGGTCAAGTGCTACGGCGGCCTGCACATAGTCGCGCTCACGCAGGCTCAAGACCTGTGCCCGCACCGCCCGCATCAGGGTAGGCCAATTAAGGACACCAAAAAGGACGGCGAGCATAAAATTGCTGTCAAATTTCACCAGTGCTGCCAGTACGATCAGGAGCGGAAAGGTAGGAATCGTCAGAATGAAATTGGCGACGCTGGTGAGTGCCTGATCGACTGCTCCGCCAACCAGCCCGCCGATTGAACCGAACGCAACGGCAATCAGGGTAGCGATCAACCCTGCCTCAACGGACGTAATAATCAGCTTCTGACCGCCGTAGACCATGTGCGACAGGACATCACGCCCTTTCCAGTCCAGTCCAAGCGGGAACTCCGTGCTGGGAGGGGCGACCAGCGCCAGCGCTCCCGGCGCACGCCGATCAGTATGCGTCTGCCCGTCGTAATCAATGAACAAGGGGCCAAACGTGAGAACCACGAAGAAGAACATCAGACCAAGAAAACCGATCAACCCGGCTTTGTTGCGTGTCAGTGCCCGTAAAGAGGCGCGAATACCGTTTCCCAGGTTCGCCATACTCCGCTGAAACTGTTCCCATCGTGACTCTTCGAAGGTGACTTCAGTCATCGCCGCTCGTGATGTGAATGGGTCTTGGCGATTGACATAGGCATAACTTAAAACAACCGCGTAGGTCAATGCGATCATCGGCAAACCGCCCAGAAAACCGCAGGCGAATCCGCTCAATGCACAGGCAATGAATCCGCCGATACCGGAGCCAATTTTCTTGTAGTAGATACCCGCGCCCAGCGGTACAAGTCCACAAAAAAGGCCGATAAGGAGGCCGGTTGAGGTCGCGACAGTTTCCAGCCCGATCATGGATTTTCCTCTTTGTCCAGCCGTACACGCGGGTCAAGCCAGCCGATAGCCAGATCGGCAAAGATATTCGAGAAGACCACCGCGCTGGTGATGACCAGAAAAATGCCTTGCATGGTTGTATAATCGCGTTCGCTGATCGCAATGTAGAGATTGTTCCCTAATCCGGGATACTGAAACATCTGCTCAATGATGATGCTGCCGCCGACCACGAAACCGACGCTGATCGCCAACCGGGTTATCAACGGCAGCATCGCGTTACGCCCGATATAGTCGGTCAGGATGCGCCGCTGCGATAACCCGCGTGCCTGTGCCACAACGATATAATCCTCGCCAAGCACACTTAAGGTGCTGGACTTCATTGCCAGAATCCACGAGCCAACTGACGATAGCACATAGATTAGGATCGGTAGGAAGGCATACTGCAAAATACTGAGAATATAGGGCAGTGTGAAGCCCGGTGGGATTGTGGGGTCAACACCTCCGCGCATCTGCCCGATTTTGAACCATTGAAGCTGAACGCCGAACACCAGAATAATCAGCAGGGCGATGATATAGTCGGGAATGCCGGAGATAATTGAGGCGAATCCCGTGAGGATATTATCCAGCAGGCTCCCACGCCAATAACCAATGGCTAATCCCAATACAATGCCCAGTGTGAAGCTGATAACCAGAGCCGTCCCAATGCAGAAGAGCGTCCAGGGTAGATAATGCAAAATAATGCTGGTAACGGAAACGCCTGACTTGGTGACTGACGTGCCGAGATCGCCTCGGAAATTAAATAGACTGGCGGCGGCGCGGTAGGCTTCTTCGTAGGTTAAACCGCGCCGCGTCACGAATTCCTCAATTTTGGTGTCCAAGGGGTTGCCTGGCATCTGACGAATCATGAAGAATGTTAGTGTGGTAACCGCCCAGATAGTGATTAACCCTTGTGTGACCACCCGAAATAAGTAGCTGCGCCGGATGCGCCGCGATCGTGTCCATAACGACGGTGATTGAGCAGGCTCACCACGAGGAGGGGATGTTGAAGAGTTCGACGCAGCAGGAATCGTGGTCATAAAAACCTCATAACGATTTCTTCAAGCTTGTTGATAACGAAGCTCACCCCCTCTCTATCGAATCGGAGAGGGGGTGCTGACCTAAGGTCAGTAGAAGATCATAAATCTAGCTGGCGGGATGAAGCACGCCCGTCAACAGCAAGTAAGTAACCCATGTTTCGTTGGCGGGATTGGCGAAAATTGGATCGCCATCGGCAGGTACACCACCAATGAGGCTCTCGTTGACAGGCTCGACACTCAGTTCCTCGTTCAGCGGGATAAAGTACATCTCATCGTTGATGATTTTCGAGACATTATCCGCCTGCGCCTTCAGTTGTGCTGGGTCTAGCCCCGCACTCACATTGAGAATGAGGTCGTTCAGGTCAATCTTTTCGCCGTTGTGTTCCGTCTGAAGAACCAGTCCTGTGCCGGGCTGTTCAGGTGGGAGCACCGGGTTCGTCCAGCGCCGTGTTGGATTGGTTAGGTTGTTATAGGCAAAGGGAGAACCCGAACCCCAACTCCAGACAGATAATTGGAAATCGCCTTCACGATTTGCCTGTGCAGCTTGCTGCCAGGGTAGTGCCCGTTCGGTGATGACGAAACCAAAATCATTCAACTGTGTCACTGCATCACGGGCAGCAGCGCTGAAGTCCGCGAAGTCCGCCGGGAAGGTGTATTCGAAGCTGAGTGTTGCGCCTGAAGCATCTGCCCATTTGCCGTCAGCATTACGTTTGTAACCGGCCTGTTCCATCAGTGAAGCAGCGGTATCCAGGTTGAACTCGTAGGGATTGAGGGCGGCGACACCATCTGAGCTGAGCAGTATAGGTGTGAGCGAGTCCAGTATGCCGGACATATAGTGTGTGGCACTTGCTCCCAGACCATTGGTCAGCAGCGCACTCTGTTCGCGATTAATCGCGTATGCCATCGCTTGCCGTACCAGCTTATTCTGGAAAGCTTCTACCTTGAAGTTGAACAGCAGTGCAGGGCCATAGCCTAGTGGAATGGTTACGAGACGAAGACCTGCATCGGCGAAAGATTGAATCGTTGCTGGCGGGAAGACGTTGGTCGAAAATGCCAGTTCGTTGCTGAGAACGAGCGGTGTCGAAACTTCAGTCTCGCCTGCCCACAGCTTAATCTCTCCGAACTTAACGCTGCCGGAATACAGGCTGTTGGGCTGCCAGTGCAGGGTCATGAAAGCTTCGCCAACATCATCCAGCGAATAGGTGTAAGGGCCACTGGCGATCAACGTGTCCGGGTGGAAATCGGATATTGCGGTTGCGAGGTCTTTCCATTCCTGATCGTCGGCGGTCTTGCCATCCGCAACCAGTTGTAGTGCCTGTGCCGCCAGATCGCCATAGGTCGCACGTGGGACAACATAATCCTTCAGAATCAGGCGTTCGGCAACTTTAGATGCCTTGCCTTCATTGAAAGTGAAATGGACAGTGCGATCATCTTTGGCGGTCACTGTATTAATATAGGTGAAATCGCTCCATCCCATGATGCGTCCGAGGGCGAAGGTGTCGATCACATCTTCTGTCGTAATCGCGTCACCATTGCTCCACTTTGCGCCTTCTTTTATGGTGTATTCATAACCGGCATTGTCATCAACAAAGCCAAACGATTCAGCAAGGATGCCGACATATTCATCGGTTGCCCACATATAGAATGCGGGTTGAAGTTGAACCAGAGGGCGATAGACGGGGGAACCAAGGTTCGCTTCGAGACCGTTGGCCGACCAACTGCTGAGGTCATGTGTGCCGGGGGCGGTATACGGCCAGGTGCCTAACCACGTCCCCTGTGGGGCATCTTGGGCTAAGGTTGGTACTGCCGCGACCCCCATTGTAAGTAGTAACAAACCAATGACCAGAAAAAGGCGTTTCATATTTGTCTCCTTATAAAAAAATGGTGCAGTAACACATGGTATAGTCTGGAATAGTGTGGTATAGTCTACTTCTCCTGAGTGTAACGTTCTATATCAAGAGTCGCAAGTTTTGCTTGATACCATTGGTTCGTATTCAATGAATCTGATGTGATGTTGAGTTGGGTTCTGATGTCCAGGGGTTGACTTCTTTGAGGAGCAGACATTCGTTATTGATGGGGCATCCCTCTTATTGTGTTTTCACCCGATGATCTGTCGCAGATGTCCACGTGCCTGTGCCAGCAGGTTACGTGCGGTTATGACATCGACCCCCTTACGCTGCATCACAATGGCAGTTTTAACCTCATTATCGGCCTGTGTTAAGAGTTCGGCAGCGCGGTCGGCCTCCACGCCAGTAAGCAGCACGACCAGATCGCGAGCGCGGCGCAGGAGTTTGGCGTTCGTTACACGGACATCCACCATTAAATTGCTGTAGACTTTGCCTAACTGAATCATGGTGGCGGTACTCAGCATATTCAAGACTAGTTTTTGTGCTGTTCCGGCTTTCATGCGGGTGCTGCCGGCGATAACTTCTGGCCCCAGCACAATACCAATAGGGATGTCTACGGTTTCCAATAATGGGGCAGGGACATTACATGAAATACCGATCGTTGCTGCGCCTAATTTGTGGGCATAAGCCATTGCTTCCAGTACATAAGGGGTAGTACCGCTGGCTGCAATGCCCACTACTGCATCGTTTGCGTTCAGGTGAATAGCCGCCAGATCAGCCCGTGCTGCTGTGCGATTATCTTCCGCGCCTTCGACGGCTTCAGTGAGGGCGGCCATGCCGCCTGCGATGACACCAACCACCAGTTCAGGAGGCGTGCCGTAGGTGGGTACACACTCCACTGCATCCAGTACGCCTAGTCGACCACTGGTTCCTGCACCGACGTAAATCAATCTGCCGCCCTCTTCAAGACGAGTCGTGATGGTTTTGACTGCCTTTTCGATTTGTGGCAGGGAGCGTTCAACCGCCAGTGGCACAGTCTGATCTTCACGATTCACAATCTGCAAGACGTTGAGTATTGGCAGCGTATCTATTTTGTCCGAGAGTGGATTAGCTTGTTCGGTTTGCATTTGATTTCCTTCGGTAACAACTCGTCTGCGTCCTAATCCATCTCAATTGCTGGTGTACGATGATCTTCATACGTTGACTTCCTGTGCCAGTAGATCGTGCAGTGAGCGCCGGAATTTCTGTGTATCACTTTTCCCACGACCGGGATACACACTGTTGGTTAAACAGGCGACAATCAATTCGTTATCCGGGTCAATCCAGAGTGATGTGCCGGTAAAGCCCGTATGTCCGTAGCTGTTCATGCTGAATAATTCGCCTGCTGATGAGCCTTCCTGGGCTTTCAGGAGAAAGCCCAGACCCCGCCGCGTGCCGTCAGTCTCGGCCTGCTGGTGCTTCGCTTCGTCTGCCAGCCCTTGATCAATACCGAATGATTGCTCCGGCTCGTAAAGCCATGCCTGACCCAGGCGGGCAACTTCACCAGCAGTGCCGAATAAACCGGCATGTCCGGCGACACCGCCCAGACCACAGGCATTCTCGTCATGCACTTCACCCCAGACACGCCGTTTGCGCCACAGCGGGTCATCCTCAGTGGGTGCAGTCGCCTTACGCGAGAGATGATTTTCCCGTACCGGATTGAAACAGGCGGTTTCCAGATGAATGGGAGCAAGCACGCGCTGCTGAATAGTGACATCCAGCGGCAGGCTGCTTAGGCGCGTGACTGCCTCGCCCAACAGCATGAGACCGATGTCGCTGTAAACCACACGTTCTCCGGGCTGACCTATGAATGGATAGCTACAGAGCGCGGTCAAGGCTTTCGACCAACGCTCAGTCCGTGAAACAGGGTCAGTTTGGTCAGGCGGAGTGGGGACAGGGCCAGCCGAATTATAGACATCACGCCAGGCTGGCAGGCCAGAGGTGTGAGTCAATAAGTGCCGGAACGTGACCTGCGCTGGATCAATGAATTGACCAATCAAATGCTCTGGAGTGGACAGATGGATTTTGCTGTGGGGGTCTTGTCCGCCGTCCATCGAGCGCGGAGTGAGTGTCCCAAATTCAGGCACAACGCTGATGAGCGAATCATCCAGCATAATGCTGCCCGCGCTGACAAACGAGAGAAATGCCGTCACGGTGAATAATTTCGTGATGGAAGCCAGATCAAATAGGGTATGGCTCGTCGCAGGAGTTCCCTCCACCGATCCCCAGGCGGCCTCCAATAACCACTGTCCGCGTTTAATCACCGCCAATGAGCAGGCTGGAAACACAACATCCGTATTTTGCTCCATGAATGCTTCTAGGAGTTCCTGCGATGATGACGAAAGTTTATTGATGGTTGTGTTGTGCAATTTGCTGCTTTTCTGTCCCAGAATTATGCGGGTGGTACTGAGGTTTTGGTTCAACTGTAAAGCAGATAAGGTTGCCGCTGCTCATCGAATGCCGAGCAGAATAGTTGCCATTCGGCAAAGAGGTCATCCAGAGCGGTTCCATCTTCAATTCGCCTCCGCACCATATCCGTTCCGATGAGGCGTTCAAAATGATCGTTCCAGGAGAATGGCTGCTGTTGATAGATGGTCGCGAGTACGCCCAGCCAAACCTGTAATGGTTGATAGACTCCCAAATCGGTGATATGCGCTTGCACACCACCACACAACTCATTGGCGTATTTACTGGCGGTGGGTTTGAAGATATGTGGACGAAAACGCACTCCCGGCCAGTTGTGTTTATTTAGATTCTCCGCCAGTCGCCCACCATCTAACCCCGGTGCGCCCACAATCTCGAACGGCAGGGCAGTGCCACGTCCTTCAGATAATGATGTGCCTTCCACTAGGCATGAACCGGCATAATGCTGCGCTGTTGATAAATTGGGCATATTGGGAGATGGTGACACGAAAATCAATCCGGTGTCTGACCAGAGCATATCGTGACGGTAGCCGCTGCATGGGATCACCGAAAGACGTGCAGGAGTTGGATTCCAGCAGGCATTAAAGAGCTGTGACATCTCACCCATTGTCATGCCCGGTTGGGTAGGTAGTGGATAACGTCCTACAAGTGAGGTAAAGCGCGCTTCCAGCGGCGCACCGGATACCTTACTCCCCAGTGGATTGGGACGATCAAGGATGATGATGCCAATATCATGTTCGCCTGCCGCTTCCAGTACATGCGAGACTGTCCAGGTGAAGGTGTAGTAACGAACACCAATGTCCTGACTATCGCATACAATGACATCAACACTGTCAAGCATGTCAGGAGTTGGGCGCTCGGTTGTCCCATATAAACTGTAGATGGGCAGACCTGTTTGGGAATCAATCACGGAACTGATGGGTTCACCATCTGATAGCGCTGCTGACAGTCCATGTTCGGGACTAAAGATAGCGGCGAGGTTGACATTCTGTCGCAG
>JBGAGR010000174.1:0-16578 GCA_044226645.1 Aggregatilineales bacterium | reverse complement strand
CTACAGGAATTGATGGTCGTACCTGACCCGCGCACTCTGGAAGAAGTTTTTGAGTCGATTGACCGCAATATGTGGACACCTCCGCCGGGTGCAAAATCGTCGCTTGAACTTCTGCGTGAAGACCGTGATCGTTAACGATGTCTAATCGCTGTTGGGATCAAATTCTTCAATGACCAATCCAAAATCGAGTACCAATAGCAGTCCATACCGCTTAGTCGCTTTCAAGCGTTCAAACACCAACTGTCCACACCGGATGGTGGCTTCTTTTGCCTCGTTGGGTTTGTATCCACTGGCGTAAATGCTCAGTCGATAACGATATTCCTTAGTGGTCAAATAGGATATATTGCTATCACATACGCAAATGCGGCAGCTTAAGCTTAAAATGTCATCAACATCCAGGTCAAAGGCAAAGGCACACCTGCTAGAGCTATCAAGCTCGATTAACGTGGTATCCAGTATAGTTGCTACATCATGAGCCAATTCGGTTATATCCTTTGTAGTTGGATCAGCAACAAAGACAGATGCATTTATTGACATAACTTTCGATCCTTCTCCTCGAACTTCCCTAATTGATGAAAGCGTTGATATTCCGTTGAGTTGGCGTTGACAGGGCGGATAGTTTCATATTGAGAAGCGGTGCTATGCTGATTCTATAACCCATTCGTTGAGGACTACCATGCACCGCTTACGACTCCTTCTCATTCTGCTGATCGTCGCCCTATTCGCCACCCGCATCCATGCGCAGGACGCAACCGCCGAACCCATCCCGGATGCCATGCCGCTGGTTGACGAGGGGACAGATGACATCATTAACATCCTGCTCATCGGCAGCGCCACCAACAATTCGAACAATCCCGGCCTCTCGGATTCGCTCATGGTCGTGTCGATTGATCGCACCGTTGGCAGCGTTTCCGTCGTATCGCTCCCGCGCGATCTGTATGTCTACGTCGATGGCTTCGGGATGCAGAAGATCAACACGGCTTATTTTTACGGCGAAACCAAACAAGTCGAAGGCGGCGGAGTCGGTCTGCTGGAAAAAACCATTCGCTACAACCTCGGCCTGAACATCGACTATTACGCCCGTGTCGATTTTAACGGCTTCAGCGACATCATCGACGCGGTGGGCGGCATTGACATCACTGTGGACTGCATCATTCAGGATTGGAAGCTGAAATCGCCCGAACTCGATAAACAGGTCGCGGATAACTATGAAATGTTCCGGCTCGACATGGGCTTGTGGCACATGGATTCCGATCTGGCGCTGTGGTATGTGCGCAGCCGCAAAACCAGCAGCGATCTGGATCGGGGTCGCCGTCAGCAGGATGTGTTACGGGCACTCTGGCGTAAACTCCGTTCGAGCAATATGCTCACCACGCTGCCGCAGACCTGGGACACGCTGACCCAGAGTGTGACCACCAATCTGACACTGGCGGATTTGGTCGGGATGTCCCCGCTGGCACTCTCCCTCGATACCAGCGACATTGAGTATTACCGCTTCCGCCAGAAGCACGAAGTCCACAATGCGGTATCATCTGCCGGACAGGATGTGCTGGTCATGGATCGCGATGCTGTCACCGAACTGATGCAGGATGTGGTCAATCCGCCGGGAGCCAGCCGCGTCCACCCGACACGCCCGACCATCGCCATTGTGAACGCCAGCGGTTACGATCATCTCGATCTGGTCGCGGCGGATCGCCTCGAACTGGAAGGCTTCAACACCGTCATTTTGGATGAACCCGCCTCACCGCGTAATTACAACCACATTGTCGATTACACGGGCGCATCCAAGGGCAACCCCATCGGGACGATTCAAAAAGTGCTGAGTGTGACCGATGATGGTGTCGAAGTGCAGCCCGACCCGAATCGCCAGTATGATTTCAAAGTCTACATCGGCAGCATGTATTCCTTCTGGACATGCACGCGCGATGTGATCCAGCCGACGGCTGTTCCGACAGAAGCCGCTCCCGGCGGATAGCAGCAGTCAGAAGTGGAGCCTTTAAAGTGCTGAGTGAATGCTCGGCACTTTTTATTGCGCTGTACAGTGTTCTACGGCGATGGGGGTTTGGGAGGGCTAGGCTGCATTTCATCGGCTTTGGCTTCGGCGGGGTTGATGACCTGATCGACCAGTGCGGCAAGCAAATTAGTGGGTGTGTCATAGCGAAAAACGGGCAGGACATTATTGTAGCGCTTGAAATGCTCGAACATGCCATATTCTTCCTGCGCCGAGAGGATGATGGGCTGGACGGCGACAGAGGGCAGATTCGGCACAATGGCCTGTAATTCCTGCGGGATGCTGCGCGCATCGGTGATGTCAGCGATGATGAAGCGCGAGAGATGCGCCAGCGTGGAGATGGTTTCGGTCAGATCGCGGTTGGCGGGTTTCTCAAAGTCAAAGAGGATAGGTATATAGCCGCGTTCCCGCAGGTGATCGCGCAGGGCATCCAGCACGGCTTTGCGTTCGTCCGTAAAGCGTCCGAGGATGAGGACGGATTTGGTGGTGAGAGCATTGATGACACTGCGCAGTTTTTCGCTGTGCAGCAGCATATACATGAACTGCGCGATTTCGAGATTGTCGACTGTGATTTGGGGTTCGTTATAATTTGTAATGACGAGATTCTTTTGGACAGCACCTTCTAGGTTCAAGTTCCAGGCCGAAATTCCATAGATGCGACACGCTGACAGAGTCGCATTACGCATATTGGTTCCAATCAATGTTGCTGCGGTCAAGTCTGATCCGCTTAGGTTTACTTCAGTGAGGTTTGTACCACTGAGATTTACTTCGGTGAGGTTGGTACCGCTGAGATTTGAGCATCTAAGCTCTGCCCCGCTGAGAATGGCTCCAGTAAGATCTGCTTCAGTGAGGTCTACTTCACTGACATTTGTTGCGGTGAGATTCGCGCCACTGAGGTCTGCATAGCTAAAGTCTGCCTCACTGAGATTCGCGCCACTGAGGTCTGCATAGCTAAGGTCTGCCTCACTGAGATTCGCGCCACTGAGGTCTGCATAGCTAAAGTCTGCCTCACTAAGTTCTGGACGAATATCAGAGTTATCTTCCCGCCACCGATTCCAGACTTTAACACCTTGTTTGAGGATGGCGAGATGTTCGGGATTTGCCATTGGTTATGCTCTCATGTGAGGAATGGTTTCATGTATTAGTGTCGGTGATTATCGGATTTTGTGCAATGGGGGGCAGTTCCAGAGGGCGGTTCATCCCAAAGGGAGGCTACGCACCGAACCGCCCCTACGGCGAGAAATATTCGTCAGTTTCCCAGCGGGAAGGGTTCGCGAGAATGTATTCACGTATCCGGGTTAAATCAGCCTCATTGCGGATGATATGCTCATAATAATTGCGCTGCCAGAAACTTTCGCCGGGAGAATGATAAAACTCATTGACTGCTTTGGTGGAAGTCGTTTTGAAAGCCCCGATCAAGCGCCCCAACGGTTTGGGTTTTTGTGTAGGGAGGCTGCGCACTGAACCGCCCTCAACAGGATCACCAATCACCAAAATCCCATGCAGATGATTAGGCATGATGACCCACATATCCAGTTCAACATAAGAATAACGGTAGGCGAGCCATTTCCAGCAGGCAGACGCAGCCCGTCCATGCCAGCTTAATATCATTTCTCCATTGATAATTTCGCCCAAAAGGCACTGTTTTTGGTTCGTACAGATGGTGATGAAATACGCGCCTGCCTCGGAATAATCGTAATCCTGTAAGCGAATCGAACGGCGGTGATGGTGATCGGGGTCGTAGGGCATAAACCGCCTTTCAAAGACGGGTAGTGTGCAGAAGCGATCCGTTGTAGGGGCGCATCGGTGCGTAGCCTCCCTGCGGGACGATGCGCCCTTTTCGCGAACGGCCAGTTCATTCCAGAGGGCGGTTCACGAACCGCCCCTACGAACTTTCCCGCTCGATATATAGTAAATCAGCGATGTCACAGCCGAAGTAGTCACAGAGTTTGACGATCACCTCGCCGTCATATTGGTGTACCTGATTTTTTACCCAACGACTGACTAACTGCTCCGTGACACCAATCTCACGCGCAATTTCAAGCTGTTGAATGCGCCGTCCGGATTGACGTTCTTTTTCCATTATCAAAGCCAGAAGCCGATTTTTTACTCTGTCCATAATCACCAAATTGTTAGACATAACAATTGGGTTATTTTTATTGACAACCCAATTGTTGTAATGTAGTATATGAATAAATTTCGCGTTTCTTTCCCGCACCCATCAATAGAAGGAGTGTTTATTATGGCTTTGCCTGATGCCAGTCAAAGTGATGCCCCCATGCTAATTCATCCCGCCAAGATTCGCAAAGAGTGGTTCAAAGATGAATGGTATTACAGTGTTATCGATATTATTGCCCAACTTTTAGATCAGGATTATGAACAAGCGCGAAATTATTGGAAGGTGCTGAAACATCGCTTAAAAGATGAAGGAAATGAGTCGGTTACAAAATGTAACCAACTGAAGTTAGAGTCAGCAGACGGCAAAAAATATAAAACCGATGTGGTGAATACGGAACAAGCACTGCGGCTGATTCAATCGATTCCCTCGCCTAAAGCCGAACCGATGAAATTATGGCTGGCGGGTGTTGGGGCGGAACGGCTGGAAGAAACCGAAGACCCGGAGTTAGGGCTGTATCGTTCGCTGGACAATGCCGTACAGAAATATCGCGGTGAAGGGCGCAGTAACAGTTGGATTGAGGCGCGGGTGAACGGCATTGTCACGCGCAAGCAGTTTGTCGATGCGCTCAAGGCGGCGGTTATCAATGCGGCTCCGAGAATGTATGGCGACGCTACCGAACGACTGTATAAGGGTTTGTGGGATCGGACAACCGCACAGTTACGCGGCGAACTGCATCTGACGCTGAAACAGAATCCGCGCGATCATTTCGGCAAATATGCGTTGATTTATACGCGGCTGGCGGAAGAACTGGCGGCGGATAAATTGGGCGAGGCGGAAACCGTGCTGCTGTATCAGGCGATGGAGATCATCTGGGAAGTCGCCAAGCTCATCAGTCAACAGGCCAAAGCGACCAGCGCCCTGCTCAACATGGATTTGGTGACGGAAAGGCCGCTGCTGGGGGGATGATTCAGCACAATGAGCTGACTTGATGATAAAATAGCCGGGTAGCTATTGAGCGGGAGTGCGACCATCATGGGGTTTGAACAGATTATTGTCGAACTGAGAAAACTGAATCGCGCCGATAAACTGCGTGCCATGCAAGTGCTGGTCACAGAGTTATCTGCCGAGGAAGAAGCGTGGCTCATTCCGGGCGCATCTTACGAAATTGTCACTCCGTATGGCAATGAAGCCGCCGCGCAAGCCTTGTATGAAGTCCTGCAAGCGGCTGAATCTAACGACAAGAAGGCAGAATAACCCTTCATGGTGCAATTTCCTTACGTTTCACCAGATCAATTACCGACCAGCCTTATGCCCCGTCTCCCTCTTGCCCTGTGTTGTTAGGCGAGCGATCTTTAGAGGTCGTTGGACTGTTGGATACTGGTGCGGCGGTCAGTGTGCTTCCCTATCAAATCGGATTGGCACTCGGCGCAGTCTGGGAGGAGCAAACGACCTCTATTCCACTGGTTGGCAGCCTGGGACATGTTGAAGCACGCGCATTGGTTGTGATGGCTTCTCATCCACAAATCACACCCAATAAAGCCGTTCGGCTGGTGTTTGCATGGACACAGGCTGAAAACGCCCCGGTGGTTTTCGGGCAAATGAATTTCTTCCTCGAATTTGACGTATGTTTCTACCGCTCTCAAAGTGTGTTTGATATTCATCTGAAAAACTCAATATAGCTTCCAATAGTGATTTGATGAAAATTTATTGTTTGCAGCGGATGGCGAGGGGATTGGTTTCATTTCCAAAACGATTACCAACCATACACAAACTTTTCACCTGTTTTTTCCTGATTATCAGGTAACAAATCGTAATGTTGTAAGGCAAAAAGAGCCGTCAGTAAAATTTGACGATGATGTCGCTGATGATGTTGGCGGCTTGTTCGGCACTGTCCAACGCATCCGACATGTGCTGGTAAATTTCGCGCAGTTTAAGAATCTGCATCACACCCGCCATTTCATTGGGTTCGGTGAACAAGGTCGCTAAGGCTTCGGCATACCATTTCTCGCCCTGATTGGCGATTTTCTTCACCCGGAAAGCATGAGTATCCGCCGCCTGCGCATCCTGTTCGAGATGCTCCGCCGCATGATGCAGTTCAACCGCCGCCGCACACAACAGCCGCGCAATCGAACGCAGTGATTCATTTGGCGCAACATGCAGAATTTCCATCTCCGTCGTGGTCGAATACATGTGATCGAGGACATCATCAATCGCCCGTGACAGCGCAAACAGGTCTTCGCGGTCAATCGGTGTCACAAAAGTCTGATTCAATTCGCCGATCAGGGTACGACGCACATCATCCGCCGCATGTTCCAGCGCATGAACCTGTGCCGCATGATCTGCTGTCGGGCTGTCCATATAATCCATCAAGGCGGCTGTCCCGGCGACGACGATGTTGGTTTGCTCATAAAGCCGCGCCAGAAAACGATTCGGCTTGCGACGGAAGGCGTTGTTGACGCGCTGCTGCATGTAAGGCAAAGGGTTGAGTCTCATCGCAGAATCCCATGTAGGAGTATATAAATTAAGCCGCCGACGATGGCGGAAAAGGGCAGTGTCAGCAGCCAGCCCATTAAAATCTGGCTGACCATGCCCCAGCGCACCTGCTGCACCCGTTCGCCGCTGCCTGCGCCGATGATGGCGGAGGTAATGACCTGTGATCCGCTGACTGGCCCTCCCAGCAGTGCCGCGCCAAAAATCACCGCGCTGGATGCGACCTGCGCACTGAAGCCGTGTATGGGACGGATGCGGTAAAATTTGCCGCTCAGGGTACGGATAAGGCGCTGTCCGCCGACAAATGAGCCGATGCCAATCGCTCCGGCGCAGAAAGCGATCACCCACAGCGGAACCGCGAACACGTTGATAAATCCGGTGGCGACCAGTCCCAATGTGATAATGCCCATTAATTTCTGTGCATCATTCGCGCCGAAGGATACCGCCAGTAACAATGAGGCCAATACTTGTCCCCGGTTCAGCCATTGATTGGCACGCGGTGTGGCAAATTTGCACAGGCCGTAGGAAAAACGCAGCGCAATAAATCCCACCAGCATCCCCAGAATTGGCGAAATCAGCAGGGCAACAAGGGTCTTATCCATGCCGGGTAATGCGACAGCATTCAGGCCGAAAGCAACGACCATCGCGCCGATCATGCCGCCGATCAATGCCTGCGATATGCTGGACGGTATTTTCAGCCAGAGACAAATGCTACTCCAGATAATTGCTCCGAGCAGCGCCGCCGCGACAATATACAGCGTAGCGGTGTGTCCCGCGACGACCTGCCCACCCATCGTATTGGCAACAGCGACACCCAGCAAAAATGGCCCGGCGCTAATGCCCGCCGCCGCCAGTATCAACGCCCATCGCGGACTTAACGCCCGTGTTGAAACCATCGTGGCGACCACGACGGCTGATCCATGCAGGCCGTTGAGATAGCCGTACACCAGAGCCAGTGCGAGTATGAGCTCAGGTAATTCATCGTCGTCGTTTACCGCCAATCTTTAAGGGTATTTTAACAATACATTAAAATCGTTAACATATCAAGCAGTACCAATGAGTATTTCAGAAGAATTTCAGGTGAAACAGCACTGTATTACAGGGGGGATCATGATTGTTAAGGGAGTTTTAAGTACACGTCGGAATTTTAAAGATTGCGTTTTAACAGAAAGTCAGCGTGCAGCAGAAAAGAAAAACATCCCTATTCCGTGACAAGATGGCTGAAAATTCATTTAATATGCTGTAGGGATGAGTGAATGAGCCGGGGGATTATGATGACTGACGCGATACCCGAAAAGTTTAATCGGGCATTTCTGGAGTGGTTCCGCACACAAAGGACGTGGAGGAAATCGACAAAGCTCGAGCAGCACGTAAAAGCCGGTATGGGCGGCCCAGGTTGGCAGCAAGGCACACGCTGGTTAGAGGGATTGAAGGAGGAGGAAATCACTGCTATCAGAAGATTATCGTCTCAAGTGCTGCACAGTGTGATCTTGCGCAAGATTTATTGATGAGAAGAACATGGTTCCCACTACCAGACCATCGTTCTACAACTGGCAGACCGATACGACAGCCATTCAGGATGCTTATGACTGGCTGGTCGAAGGGCTATTTTTTGATGTTCGTGAGAATGATTTGTGGCCTGAAACATGGGGGCCAAAACCAGACTCGGAGGAGGAACAGGAGGCTCGTGTGCGGAAACTGGTAGCGCGTGCGCCGAAACTCATCCCTGTTTACGCACATCGTTACCTGTTGGCTGAACCCTGTCAGGCGGGGAATCCGGTGATTTCCATCTGGCAGTCCGATATGGTTATCTACGGCGTTGACCTGCATGATTACTTTCTGACGGAGTTTGCATCCCTGACCGGAAGCAAAAGAGAACGTGGTTCACTGCTCAGGAAGGAAAAGTATCAGGCGTACAAGAAGATTCCTTTCTGGGGAGCGTTTCTTTAGCATTACGAAAAACCAATGCGCACGACAAGACATGGGCTTGCAGCGTTAAGGCTGGAAAAATGCCGCCAGTTGTTCAGCATAGGCCTCCGGCTTTTCGACAGCTAACCAGTGTCCGCCATCTGGAAACCGAACCAGCTTCGCACCCGCTTTTTCCCAACCTTCAGCGAAACGTATTGGCAGATACTTATCGTGTTCGCCCCATAGAACCAGTGTCGGCTTCGTGCCGATAAAGGCGTTCAATTTTTCCTCCCACCCCGCCGCCAAAGATGATGTGCTGGCACGGTAGAGCTTGAGCATGGCCTTGCCCATAGGCCATGTCCATGTTTTTTGCAAAAATCTGGTTAATCCCGGTAGATACATATGTACCAGATAGCGATGGGGAGTGTGATGCGGTACTGCTGCGTAAAAGCCATATACTCCCCGACCAGCGACATCAATGAGGTTCATGATACGGGTGTTTAACCGCTGGCGGGCGGACAAACATTACCGTGACAGCGGGATCATGTCAATGGATTGAATCGACTCGCCGCCAAGGCATCGGCGTGAGGGGTCGATACAGGCGGCATATTTTGATATTCGGGTCGCGTAGTTTTCGGGCGCTAATCGCCTCACTCTGGTATGAAGCAAAAAATCCGCGATGCGTAAATTAATTTCACCAAAATGTTATCCAGCCATATGCAAAAAGCGCAGGATCGATGGATACCAGCGGGTGGCATCGTGAATGCCCTGCTCCCAGAGATAAGCGAGCAGATCATCGCGGATGTCCGGAGCAACGAGCAGTGGATAGCGCCATAAAATTGATCCTGATGGACGCGGGAGGGATTTTAAGGGGGGCATATCGGGTAACTCGGCGTTGATTTCATTGATGAGACGGTCATAGCCTTCTGCCAATCGTGCGCGATGGGCGAGATTATCGGACAAATCCGCCAGTATCCCCGTCAGGCCGTGCCAGTGGTCATTTGGCAGGCGGTAAGCAGTCAAATCGCCATAGATTTTGAAGAGGTGCGGATATAAATCGAGCAAAGCGGGAGTCTGATTTTCATATTGGTGCAGCGACCAGTAGAGGCCGTTCCACTGGTTGGTTAACTGCATGAGGTGGTCATCCCATTCTGGTGCGGCGGCTAACACTTTTTCGACCTCCCGCGCGAGAGAGGCATCATCGGTCAGGAATGCACCCCCTAAATCGTGATCGAGGATTTTGCCCTGTCCGAAACTGAAAATCGAGATATCGCCCCATAATCCGGCGGGTTTGCCTTCGATGGTCGCGCCGAGGGCAAGAGCGGCATCCTCGATGACCATCATGCCCTGCTGACGCGCCCATGTGGTGATGGCGGTCATGGGTGCAGGCAGGCCGTAGAGATGACAGGGGATGATAACGGCGGGTTTTTCATCGAATTGGGGAAGAGAAAATGTGTCAGCAGCGGACACGATATATCGTGTCCCTACGTCGGCATCGTAGAGCAAGGGACGATTGCCGCTTTTCAGTACCGCCCACAGGACAATATAGCAGGTGTGCGCGGGGATGAGGATGAGACGATCTTGAAAGCCAAAAGCGCGTAAGGATGCCCATATCCCGGCAGCGCCGCGTCCGGCGAGGAGGGCGTGTTCGCGTCCGGTGAGCTGGCGTAACAGCCGCGTTGATTCACGGGATGGAGATAAGGTAGGACGTTTGCGGGATAAGGGCATAAAAATCTCGGTATCATGTTCAAAATGAGTGCAGACAATGGGTTTAAACCTATTGTCTATGAGGAGACGGATGAGAATTGTAGCAAAAAAGTCGAAAGTTTACGGCTAAAAGATGGTAAAATAGACCAGCAAACCAACCTACCCACACCCTTACTTCGGAGGCATGTATGTCGGAAACGTTTGATAAGCTCAAGGAACTGCTGGCGAAACAGGGTTCCCTCAGCGAAGATGAAATCAATAAGGGTATCGCGGCAACGGGCGCGATGAGTGACGCGGAACGCACCCAACTGGAAGCCGAACGTTACGAAAAAGAACGGGCGAAAGACCAGAAGATCACGATGGATCAATATCTGGCAGCATCCAAAGTGTTGGACAGCGCGGCGGAAGGTTCCGATGAATATAAAAAAGCGCTGGCGCTGGTCGAGAAATACGAGAGCGGAGGGTAAGCCGGAAGATCAGGCTTTTCGCGCGGCGATGGCCATCAGCATGGGATGGTGGGCACGAGTCCCCAACATCGGATAGAGGATCACATCCCGAAAGCCGCATTCCTGTAGTACAGAACGATACTGGTCGTCAGTGTAAGCCTGCATACTGCCCGCGTAAGGGGTGACTTCGCCTGTCGCCGCGTCCACAATGAAATAGCGAAAAGTGGCTATAGCCTGTGCGTCATCCCAGAAATTTTCCTGAAGATAGAGGTGCGGCTTTTCGGAAAAGAGACCGCCAGCGCTGGAATACCATGAGGCCGGTTTCTTGCCCAGGTCGCAGACCGCCTGATCGGTATGCGGTTCGAGCAGCAGCAGGCCATTTTCACCCAGCACCTGATGCGCTTTTTGCAGAATCAGTCTGGCATCCTGCGCCTTGAAGACATTAAATTCTCCGAAGATAAGCATCGCCAGATTGTAGCCTGTGCCATAGTCTGCCAGGCGAATATCCTGATGATGGTAGGTGCAGCGAAGCTTTTCGGCCTTTGCGGTCTGGATGGCATAGTCGATAGAGGCCGGGGAAAAATCAATGCCGGTGCAGTCGTGACCCAAACGGGCAAAGCGGCTGCTGTACAGGCCGGGGCCACAGCCCAGATCGAGGATGCGTCCCGCTTTCCCCGACAGCAGCCTGTGATGAATCCAATTCACATGATCGTCAATAATCTCAAAGCGGCGGCTGGCTGAATCGTGATCCTGCGTCAGATGCTCGCGCAGCATCCGGCGGCTGAAATCCGGGTCATTCCAGGGGATGGTTTCGCCTTCTGCCCAGGGGATGGGTACGGGCTGGCGGTTGATTAGTTCTATTAATTTCATGAAAGACCTCATTTCAGCAGGTAGGACAAGACTATGTGGTGGATATGCTTAGAAGCCCTCACCCACTCGCGCTCAGGGGACATTCGTCCCCGTTCGGCTCGCCCTCTCCCCACCGGCGAGTACGCCTAGGCGAGGGGAGGAAAGGCAAAATTCGGGTGAGCATTCATAGCTGAAAACAGTGTCCACCGTTTAATGTGGTGCTACCTTTGAGCTGCCCTCATCACCTGATGGAGCGGATTATTGCATGAACAGCGGTGTGCAGTACACGACAAACGACCTGAAAATCCTATGAGTGATTACCTCAGACCGGATTTGCCAGCAGCGTCTTCTGTTATAATGGCGAGTGGAAAACAGGCAAAAAGAGGCGATTGATTTTAATGTCCAATTACCCTGTCTCATACCCGCGTAATCCGCAGGTGAATCCCTGGATTATCCGGCTGCCCATTCTGTTTATCAGCGGCGTAGTGTTGTTTCTGGCGGCCATTGTCGTGCTGGTGATGGCGTTTGAGTACAGCTTCAGCAATCAGGTTGTGCCGGGCATGTCGGCCTACGGGGTCAATCTGGGCGGTATGACGCGCGAACAGGCGGCACAGGCACTCTCAGCGGCGTTCACGTATGACGATAAAGCCGTGTTTACCTTCCGCTACGGCGATAAATTCTGGCAGGTGACGGCGGGTGATCTGGGCATTGGCTTTGATGTGAACGCAACCGTCGATGAGGCATTCTCGGCTGGTCACAGCAGCAATGTGATGAGCGATCTGGTATCGCAGGCCAGCATATGGCTGAACGGGCGCAGTGTTGCCCCGATTGTGAAATACGACCAGAACATTACGATTCAAAAATTGGGCGCAATCGCGGCGGAACTCAACCGTCCGGCGGTGGATGCGACCATTAATCTGGATGGGACGCTGGTTTCATCCACACCATCGCAGACGGGACGCGCACTGGACATCAACGGCACGCTAAGTCGTCTGGAAGAAGCGCTGCTACAACTCAACACAGGCGCGGAAATTCCGCTGGTAGTGAATGAATCGCTGCCGCTGGTGACGGATGCCAGCGCGGCTGTCTTAAAAATCCAAACGGCACTCTCTGGCCCGATCACGCTGGTGACGGATGACCAGAAGGGCGGCTCATTCGGCCCCTGGACGGCTACGCCTGACCAGATTCGCCCCCTTTTGGCGCTGAGTCTGGTTACGAACGCAGATGGCACCCAAAGTTATGATGTTGATGTCAATGTCGAAGCATTCCGGGCATTCGTGCAAAGCCTCGCGCCGGGTTTGATCAGCCTGCCGAAAGATGGGCGCTTCCACTTTAATTTACAGACGCAGCAGCTTGAGCCGATCAAGGAAAGCGTGAACGGACGTGCGCTGGATGTGGATACGACGCTTCAGCGGATGCGGGAAGGCATCTTCAGCACGAATAACCGCATCGTCTCGCTGGCTTATACCTACACGCTGCCCGCTTACAGCGCCAATGTCAGCGCGTCGGAATTGGGCATCACCGAACTGGTGGGTGAAGCGACAACCTACTACACGGGTTCGACACAGAGCCGCGTGACCAACATCATCGAAGCGGTGGGACGTTTCGACGGTCTGATTATCGCTCCCGGATTTCCGGTGTGGGGGGCGGTGTGTGTCAGGTCAGCACGACCATGTTCCGCGCGGCGCTGAAGGCTGGCTTCCCGATCACCGAACGCAATTCACACGGCTATCGCGTCGGCTTCTACGAATTGAACGGCTCACCGCCGGGATTGGACGCGGCGATTTTCCAGCCAACGGCGGATTTCCGCTTTCTTAATGACACACCCTATCACCTGCTGCTTGAAACCTCCGTGTTTCCGTCGCAGCAGTCGATTCAGTTCCGCTTCTACAGCACGAACCCCGGACGACAGGTGGTGTTAGAAGGGCCAGTGATTAAGTCGATTGTCCCGGCGCTGCCGACGATTTATGAATCGAACGCGAATTTGCAGCTTGGACAGCAGCAGTATGTCGATTGGTCGGCAGAAGGCGCGGATGTGATTTTCACGCGGAAGATTCTGGATGCCGCCGGGAATGAAATCCGCGAGGATACGATTTACACGCATTATCTGCCCTGGGCGGCGGTGGTGCAGGTCGCGCCGGGGGATTCACGGCTGGGGTAAGTGTAATAATCTGCCTCGTAGTAGGGACAAGATATATCGTGTCCCTACGAAAAATCATCGTTGCGTTAAACCGAATCATGCAAAATCTGGTTGATGATGCGGGTGGCATTGCCGACACCATCTTCAGCGCGGATTTTTTCGCCCAATGCGGCGGCGCGGGAACGGATTCCGCTATCCTCGACTGCCGATTTGAGCGCGGCGGTCAGATTATCGATTGTGAGTTTGTGGCGCGGAATAGCTTTAGGGCCTACGCCCAAGCGCCCGACAGCATTGCCCCAGAACGGCTGATCGGCAAAGTGCGGTATCAGAATCGAGGGCACACCCGCGCGTAGTCCGGCTGCTGTCGTCCCTGCGCCGCCGTGATGCACGACAGCAGCCATACGCGGAAATAACCAGTCATGTGGGGCAGAGTCGATCTTAAATACGGTGTCCGGTAAATCACTCTGGCTGATGCCGCCCCATCCGGTGAGCAGCAGTCCGCGCTGACCGCTTCTTTTCAAGGCCTCTAAAGCCAACGCTGTCACCTGTTGGGGATTGCGGTTGGTCATGCTGCCGAAGCCGATGTAGACGGGCGCGGAACCCGCCTTCAAAAAGTCGAGTAGGTCGGCGGGCGGCTGCCAGGCGAACTGCTCATCCATGAACCAGTAACCGCTGGTGTGGATGTGGCTGCCCCAGTCCGGCGAACGGGGAATCACCTGCTCACTGAAGCCGTGTATGATGGGTACTGAACGGATGATCCTGCCGAAATCAGCTAATTTATGCGGTGGCAGTCCGAGCACGTCACGGCGGAGGCGGTTGATATGCGCCTCAAAAAATCCCCAGAAAATACGGTTGGTGAACTGACCAAGCCATTTGTTGAAGATGCTGGCGCGGTTGGGGAAAATCGCGGCGGACGATGAAACGCCGTAGCGCGTCGGGCGGATGGGCTGCAAGAGTCCGGCGATTTGCGGGACAGCCAGTTTTTCCGCGAAGGATGGCACAATCGTATCGGATGTGAATCCGCTGATGATGGCCTGTGTCCCCTGACAGGCGTTCCAGGTGTCCAGCACCATTTCCCAGCCATGCTGGTCGATGAGCTTACGCATGGCAGCGATTTCCTTGCGCGGGTCAGAGCCGCTTTCGACCCATTCTTTGCCGCCCTCGCCGTTCATCATGGCCTGAATATCGACTGAGACCGCGCCGAACTCAAGGTGATGGCTTTTGATCCACTCGCCAAACACCTTACTGGCGGCGATGCGGACGGTATGGCCTGCTTTCTGCAAGCCAGTCCCCAGCGCGAGGGCGGGTTGGACATCGCCGCGTGTGCCGAGGGCAATAATCGTGATATGCATAGTGGCGTAATCCTCTATCGAACCAATTCGTTAAACCTTTTGAGCAGGCCGCGCTACAATGGGAATAATTATTCTTCTCAATTCTTTGCAACACTGTTCGGTACAACTATCACAAGCCCCTTTTTTGCTGCCTTGCCAAATGAGGTCTGCGTAGTACAACTTAGGCAGTGACTCTATATGCAAGAATCTAAGGACTGTTTCGTATGGCAGTTATCAGACTAAGAAATCTAATGCGGATTATTGTAGCGTATGGTGGGGTAATCATATTCAATTTTCTCCTCGCATTTTACTTGAAAACGCGATTGAGCGAATATACATACGGTGATTTACTTGGATTTTTGGCAGTAGTTTTCTACGCTCTTTTTTTCTTCCAAGCAGCCTTGATGATGCGAGGTCATCCAGCTTGGTTACATCAGATTGATGCAACTTTCCGAAGTATGTTGCTCGCCATACGTTATATTGGTCTGATTGCGTTTGTTTATCTCTTGTCTACCATTGCCATTCCAATAGGAGGGCAAGTTGCGAGTTTTATTTCATCTGTAAGTCTGCTTTTTATAGGATTTGGTTTCTTGTTCTTTTGCCCCATGATGACCGCCTCAGCAGTAATGTCAATAGGGTATGGAATTACGGGTGACTAAACGCTGAGCTTGTTGTTATTAATTCAAACAAGGGATTCTCTTTGAGAGAGTTCAAGGCTAAGAGGGTTTCTTGGGCTGATGTCCGTAGGCAATCACATTTGTACAAACTATAACGCTCGGCAAAGTGTGGGGGCTTCGCAGCTTTAGAAATCCAAGACTCAATGTTAACCGAACCAATTCGTTAAACCTTTTGAGCAGGCCGCGCTACAATGGGATGAACTATTCTACTCAAAAATTGGTTCATGCGATGACTTACGTGCTGACAAACGCCGAAAAAATCCGCCGCCTGAAATGGAACACCGCGCTCAACGCGACCAACAGCATCTTCGCCCAACTGACCTTTTTCGGCCCCGGATTCGTCCTCTTTCTGAGCGAACTCAAGTTCAGTAACACACAGATTGGCTTTTTGCTGTCGCTGATTCCGTTTACCGGATTAGTCGCGCTGCTGGTGGCTCCGGCGGCGGCACGTTACGGTTACAAACGTACATGGGTGACATTCTTTGGCGCGCGTAAAGTTGTGACTGCTGGGCTGCTGCTGGTTCCATTCGTGATGATGCAGTTTGGCACTGGTGCGCTGCTGGCGTATGTGACGCTGATTGTGGGCGGATTCGCGCTCTTTCGCTCGATTGCCGAAACAGCATTTTATCCCTGGGCACAGGAATTTATCCCGAACTCGATTCGCGGACGTTACTCGGCTGTCAATGATATTGTGGCGCGTTTTACGGCGATGGCAGCGCTGGGGGTTGCCAGCTACGTATTAGGCCTGGCAATTGGGATCGATCGCTTCATGCTGCTGTTCGCGATTGGGCTGGTTTTCGGCGCGGCGGCGGTCTGGTCATCGACGCACATTCCGGGCGGCGCACCCAAACGCGGCGAGAATGCCAGCAAAGTCTCGTACCGGAATCTGGCGCGGGTGCT
>JBGAGR010000173.1:0-17032 GCA_044226645.1 Aggregatilineales bacterium | reverse complement strand
AGCACTGCGATGCGATCCGCAATTTTGATCGTGCTCAGGCGATGCGCGATGATAACCGTTGTGCGGTTTTGCATCAGCCGCGCCAACGCCTCCTGCACCAGATGCTCACTTTCGCTGTCCAGACTCGATGTGGCCTCATCCAGTAGCAAAACACGTGGGTCTTTCAAAATAGCACGCGCGATCGCCACCCGCTGCCGCTGACCTCCGCTTAACCGGATACCGCGTTCGCCCACAATCGTGTCGTACTTGTCTGGCAGTTCCATGATGAAATCATGCGCGTTTGCTGCCTTTGCCGCTTCCATAATTTCCGCTTCCGTCGCGTTCAGTCGCCCGTAACGGATATTCTCGCGAATGGTTCCGCCGAACAACAGCGTTTCCTGTGGCACAATCCCGATTTGTTCGCGCAGACTGGCCTGTGTCACACTCTTGACATCCACGCCATCCATACAAACTTTCCCATCCGTCGGGTCATAAAAGCGCGGAATCAGGTTGAAAATCGTGCTTTTCCCCGCACCGCTTGGCCCCACCAGTGCCACGATTTCCCCCGGCGCGATGTCCAACTGGATATGATGCAGCACTTCCTGCCGTTCGTCGTAGCTAAACGATACATCCTCGAAGGTAATTCGTCCCTCAACTCGCCCCAGCGTTTTGGCATTTACAATATCGACCACATCAGGATTGGTATCCAAAATCTGGAACACGCGCTTGTCGCGCCGAGTGCTTCCTGCACCGATGCAGGTTGACCAGCGAACCGCGCCCCCGCCACCGTCAGCCCGTAAATCAGAATCCAATCAGTTGACCACCCGTTAAACGCCCATCAATGACCTCACGCCCACCAAACCATGCGCCAAAACCCGGTAGTCGCCACCAATGCTACTCAAACAGCTTAACGGATCTGCAGCAGCCTGACCGCCGCCTTAAATGCGCGTCCAATCGCCGTGTCGTACCGTTCAATCTCATAAGGTTCGCGCACAAAACTTTGACTTCGCGGATATTTTGCAGCACTTCCTCGGTCACAACTGTCGCGCCAGCTAATTCATCCTGAATTTCGGTGCTGGTACGCCGCAGCCAGATGCCGAATGCCGCCCCCAGCGCCACGATAATCGGTGTGAGCAGCAGGATAAACCCCGTCAGCCGCCAGTTCAGCACCAGCATCACGATGATTGCGCCAATCATCGAAAGTGTTTGCTGAATCAGCACATTCACATTATTGGTCAGAACGGTACGCATCACCGCCACATCATTCGACAGCCGCGACATCAGTTCACCGACCCGCCGCGAGGCGAAAAATCCCATCGAAAGCCGCTGTAAATGGCTGTAAAGCGCAAGCGTAGATCAACCACCAGACTCTCACCGATATAGTTCAGGTTGTAATTTTCGACCAGCGAAGTCAGCGAACGGAAGAAGAAACCAGCCAGCAAACCCGCCGTAATCTGGTCGAGAAGTTGTACATTATTCTGCTTCAGAACCGAATCGACCACGCCGCTGATGACCGCCGGAAATACCAATCCCAGTACGGCACTGGAAATCAGCGCGACAATAGCGATGCTCATCCGCAGCTTGTACGGACTCAGATAGCGAATCAGCCGCCGCCAATTCATCGGAATATCAGGGACTTCCGCCTTTTCCGTCGGTTGTCCCCCGCGATTGCGTCTACCGAACATAATGCGCTTCCTCTACTTTGTGATGAATTGCACGATTATGTACCCGCCGGATAAGAACGGTATTAGAGTTTGGACTGATTGGTCTGGCTTAGTCGGATGGGTAGCTTCGAGGAATTATGTGGTGAAGTCTGCCTAATTCGTCCCCGCCACACTGATGACGACCCCCTGTGTATCAATTGGGAGAATCCACGCATGAGCCTTCACTCCGCTGTTCTCAAACGCCAGTTCCATCACTGTCGCGATAGTTTTGTGATCGTGTTCCGCGAAGGCGATTACCGCAGGGCCATCACCGCTTAAGGTTACTGCAATTGCACCCGCGCGACGCGCCATTTCTGTCACATGGTCGTAACCTGCGATATGTGATTTCAAATAGGGTACGTGCAGTTTATCATCCATCACTTGCGCGATGAGCTTTAAATCGCCTGTGCGTAGTCCTTCTAACAGTAGCGGTAAGCGGCTTAGATTGTGCAGGGCATCAACCATCGGAACTCGTTCTGGCTTGACCTTGGCGACACTGCTGGCATATTTTTCCAGTTCAGGCAGCGCCACAATCAACTGCAATCCGCTGGTGGGCAGCGCCCGATAGATGAGTGCTTCGCCGTTTAAAATACTGGTCGTCAATCCGCCCATCATGCTGGTGACAGTCTGGTGGGGCAGGCCGCTCACCTGCGCCGCGATTTCGATAATCTGTGCGCGTGTATAAACTGCGCCCAGCATATTGTTTGCGCCAATCACGCCCGCCACCCAGAAAGCCGCTTCTGCACCCAATCCACTGTTGAGCGGAATGTGATTGCTGATCCGCACATTTAGACCCAGTACCGCCCGTTCCTGTTTTTGGAATACGCGCATCATGGCTAAAGCCACCGGATGCCGCAGTCCCATGCCATACTGCCCGGCTCCTTCGCCCTCGGTTTCGACGATCAGCGCGTCGTCATTCCGGCGGCTGATTTCCACCGTCGTATACAACCCAATTGCCAGTCCCAGACTGTTTAAGCCTGGCCCCAGATTGGTAATCGTCGCAGGAAGGGTAATTTTGACTTTATACATGCAATATGCTTCTTTGTGCCCCAGAACCTGACAAAACTAACTGCGTACGGCAGGCAAAACAAAGGTAAATGTACTGCCGACCCCTAAATTGCTGGTTGCCCAGATGTCGCCTCCGTGCCGCTTGACCACTGTACGCGCCATCGTTAGCCCCAACCCACCGCCAGGGAGTTCCCGCACGCGCTCATCCCGCGAACGATACATCCGGTCAAAAATGAGTTCGATTTCGTCATCTGCGATCCCGATTCCCCGGTCTGCAACGCTGCAATAAGCCTCATGATCGTCCCCCCATGCGTGAATCGCGATGCTTTGCTCCGGGAACGAATATAAAATCGCGTTATGCAGCAGATTGTAGACTACGCTGTAAATCCGTTCCGGATCACCCATGAGCGAGGGCATCGGGTCTTGCAGCGAAACGGCCATTGTGACTTCGCGTTCTGCTGCCAGATGGGTGAGTTGACTTACCGCTTTGTTAATCAGGTTTGCCATTTCAATCGGGCGATGATCCAGAGGCATTCCGGCCTCAATCCACGCCAGATCAACCAACGACCCAACTACTTCATAAAGTTTGTTGGTCGTTTGCTTGATGCGCGTCATGAATTTTTGCTGCTGCTCATTTAATTCCCCAAATTTGTCAATCAGATCGGCAAAACCGCTGATTGCCGAAATCGGATTACGCAAATCATGCGCGATAGCCGTAATGAGCGCCTCGCGTCGGGTTTCTAATTCCTGTTTTTCACTCACATCTTGCAGCAAAATCATGCGGTCATTGTTGTCCAGTGTAGTTGCGATACCGACCGCCAGTCGTCGCCGGGGCAGTCTGACTTCCAGTGTCTGATCGCCACTTCGATGAAACAGATTGAGCATAGCTGGATTTTGCTTGAAAACTTCCCCCGGAGTTTTACCCAATGCATCCTCAACGGTAATCGCCAGCATCGCCGCCGCCGCCGGATTAATCTGGCTGATGTTACCATCCGGTGCTGCAACCAGGATGCCATCCGATGTGCTGCGGAACACGAAATCGTACATGGGTTCAGGCATTGGGGTCATTGACCTCCTGCCATACATTCCCGGTTAAATCAACCTGATGCCCTGACGGGAACGCAATATGGGTGCCCTCGCGGGAACGCTGGATGGTTACTCCATGCTGTCGGACAGTGACGGGGTGCTCCCAGTAAAAATCGCCTCCTGCCCATACTTTGCGGTTGGATATAATGCGCACGCCGAATACACGCAGCAGCAAGTGCAGCGGCACGATGCCGCCTAAATGACCATTCTCGCCTAACCCCTTTGCCTCGTCCGCGTGATAAAACTCGGAGAAGTTCTTTTGTGCTTTCAGTACAGCAGATTGTGTAGTTAACACATGCCGCAGTAAATCACTTGCTTTTTCCATCTCTCCAAGCTCAACCAGTGCTTCACCAAGCAGCGTGACCCAGAAAGGCCAGATACCACCACTTCCATTGGCATTTGTCGGGTCATAATGAGCGTCCTGAGCCGAATTCATACTGATTCCCGACGAATGCCAGAAATGATGAGAATCGACCAGCAGATCAATCAGTGCTTTTGCATGTTCCGGCGGAATTCCGGCTGACCAGAGCGGCAGCAGAGTATTAACGTCGAGTGCAGTGGTATCCATTGAAACCACATCCACCCGGTAAACCCGGCTCAATCCCTCAAACGTAAGGCGGTCTATCTGCGAGAACACCGCTTGAGTGGTATAGACTCCCCGTCCACCTGCCCAGACAAAATCGCTGCCGTTCGCTTGTTCCTGGATTGCGCCGCCATTTGTATCCAATCCCTCAAATGTCACGGTCATGCGCGGAACCAGATTGACCCCACCCGCCGCCCGGACAATGAGCCGATTGGGCGGAGAAAGTGGTTGTGCCGGGATAAGTTCATCATTACCCCGCGCATCATGGATAATGGAAATGCCGCTGGTGGTCAAATGGGTGTCGCGGTCACGATACACATAGCGCTTTTCTGCTTCATTCCACAAGCTTTCAAGTCGTTCTGTTAATGTACTGATGCGTTCAGCTAAAGCTTGCTCAGTCGTTGTGTCGTGCAGGTAAAACGCGATTTCCTTCAGGCTGAGTGCTTCTGAAAGCAGGTAACCAGCTAAATCCGGCGATTCGACACAGCGAATATCTGCGCCCTGTGCCCATCCTTGCCATGCCGCGAAGGTAGGGGTGAATACATAGCCCGTTTGGCTCTCATCCTGCCACTCAGGCAGTCCGTCACCATCTCGATCCATGTCAGGCTGAAACCAGCGTTCGAAAAATTTCATCAGACCGGGGAAAACATCGCGCAGGAAAGCATCATTTTCCGTATATTGAAAAATACCCCACGCCAGCCGCGCCAGAATCGGCATTGCCAGTTGACTCTGTTTTTGCCCCCCTAAACCGGGACGTGAGTCAATCCATCCATCAGACTGCTGGACGGCTAGATAATTGCGTATCACGCCTTCCGCCAATTCCGATTGAATCGGCGCGATAGCGAGTGCAGCAGGATACGCTAGTGACGGGATTTGTCCACTCCACCCCCGGTCAGTATGGCTGCCGCCCCCAGCAAAACCATGTTCGGGTTTGCGTGTCCCAACAAATGATCCATAGGGCAAACTGGCTGTTGCTTTGAGGAAAGCCTGTACAAGCTGATGATATGCATACGCAATCGCTGTATCATTATCCTCATTCCCGGTTTCAATGTCGGGTATGGCTTGTGTTGCTGTCTCGATTTGTTGAAAAGCGGCTGACCAATCCGCTAGTAACCATTTTTGTGCCAGTGCAAGCGAGTCTCCCGTAGCGGGCAGGGCGGCATGGACAAAGCGCACCGTCAAAGTTTTGTTTCCCTCGATGGTGAAATCACGTCCGATTTTTGACCCCGCCTGCACAGTATTGTGCCTTGTGGGAGCGATAGGTCTTGGAGTCGAGAGATCAGCCTCGATGGGTTTGGGAGGATTAGGGTTTTCCAGCAGAATGATAGGCTGCAAATTGCCAACTTTGCCCAGTCCTAACGCCTCGCTGTCATCCGGTAAATGAATGACCGTAAGCGCCTGCTCTTGTCCACTGCTCCCCAAAAAGCCGATTAAATCCAACCGTACAGTTGTAGCGTTTGAATGAGCATTTATAAGTGTAAATCGCGTACCAACCGCATGGGATTCCATGACCCAATATTCGGCTTGAAGCCTCAGTTGTGGGGTTAATACTGCCTCAAGGCGTATATAACCGGGTACGAAGTCCGTGACAACAGGTGGTTTAGTGTAGGCTTGCGCCTGATAAATTGGCCGTCCATCATGCAGCCACATGGGTACGATACTGGCAAGTCCGGCTCGCCCGCCGTAGCGGGTTTGCAATGCAAGAGCTGGTGACTCGCCGCTGCCTGGCAGCACTTCCCAGATTTGGTCGTCACGGTAATCCGTTGGACTCAATCGTGCATCAGCGGCGAGGTACAGCGAAAAGGGGTGTGAGTTGTCAAACTGCAACCGGTGTAAAGAATTCATAGAATCTTCGCAGGAGACCCCTGCCTTCAGGCGAGGGAGGATTGCGAAGTCTCCTTTCGAATACGCCAACTGGCAGTGGTTAAGAACTGGCAATCTTCAGCTTTCGCCTTCTGGCACAGCCGTTTCCCGTCCTGAAGATTGTGTAATGACAGGCGGCCATTCAGATTGCCCCCGACATAACATACACCGTAGCTGGGATGCCTGACCCAACTCCCACGCTTGAAGCCCAAACTATTCGTGCCGCCATAAGGCTTACGTATTCCGCCTTTCTCCGCCTGCAAGCGATGCAGTTGGCGGCGATGAAAGCGCAGCGGGACGATGTAGAGCATGGCCTTGTTATCCGGGGCGCGATGTCCGCCAACCCACAGGTTCGCCAGTACCCAACTGTCCACACAATGGGCTTCAAAGGTGTCTGACACTTTTTGTTTGGATTTCTTTAGCCCGAGTGCGTTCCGAGCCTCGGCTGTCTCGTATCCCTGTATTACTTCTACCTCTCCCAACTGCTCAAGCTGGTCGTAGAACCACTGCTTGCCCACTTCGAGAGGGGAGAAGGACTGGTTCCAGCCTCGCTTACCCGTCTTCGTGACCGCCGCGATGTCCTCCACCACATAGGCTTCAATCGGGTAATATCGCATCAACCAGAGGCATAATCTCAGCTTCCAATTCCACCGCGCTCGTGTCGATGGCGGCAGTCTGAACTGTCCCTGCCTGCGGTTCGGACGACACTCCCGGTAGGGTGTCTTGCGTCCCCGTCGTGAGCGTCGCATGGTCGTGCTGGTCTCCTCAGCCTCACCGACCCACGTCACCGCGTCCGCCTGAACATTCAGGTACGTATGAGAGGCTGACTTGATGGTAATCGCTTCCTTCTTACTGCCGGGGTCAATCCCAACCGCAATCGGCTGAATATCTCCTTCGGCTCGATCCATCAGTTGGATGTAGAACAGACCTCGATCAAAGCGTCGCACAGCTCGCCCTTTGCGGACAAGCTCCCGCGCACGAGCCGCGTGACAGGGCATGAGTTGCTGACCTGTGCTGCTGAGAACCGGAACATATTGCAAGGTGAAAGTTACCTTTCTCTCCACCCGAAGGTGGGCAACTGACCGCTTCGCCACTGACACACGCAGAGGATACAAATTAGCGGGACGTTCGTATCGTGCTTCAGGCTGCCATGCCCAGCGTGTTAGTTTGGGTTTCGAACCCATAGGCTAGTCAATGCTTACGTTGCACTCTCGCGGTTGGCTGCCGCTGAGTTACAAGCCTCGCCCTTCAGAGCGGGGTCATTGACTCAGTGCCCCCATTATTTTGCCTTGTTCGGACTTATTTTATCCGATTTTTGCCGGAAGCAGCATCATACCATCAGCACGGTCAGGAAACTTTCTTCCAGGTTCCATCCGCTTCGTTGAATTGAAACTTGTCCTGATACAGGCTGAATAGGATTTGATAACCTGGCCCTTGCACATATTGACCGTTCTTGATTTCGCCGCCTGGATGATACTCATAATTGCTGACATAACCGTATTCCGGAATGATTCCCCACCCCAGTCGGTCACGAACACCAGGTGTTTCGCGCCATATCTTGCCAAAACCGCGTTCTGGCTGATAATCACCGGGCGGCGGGACAATGTTAGGATCACTTTCCATTTCACCATCCTGGAAATTATCCTGGTAAATTTCCCATTTGCCGCCACCGCTGCCATCGTCATAGATAATCCAGATTTGCTTACGCGGCTGAATCCAGAACATACGACCATGCTCAAACTGCTGTTCGGCGACCTGTATCTGACCAATTGTCGGTGTTGGGAACAAATCGGCAGTTGGCTGTGCAGTCGGGGTACCCGTTGCTGGGATAGCAGTTGCCGATGCTGTGGGAACCAGTGATTGGTCGGTATTGACCGCCTGAGGCTCGCTGGTTTGCTCTGGTGGCGGGGTAGCCGTGACCACCAGAACAATCTGAGTCGGCGGTGGCCCCTGGCAAGCGGTTGCTAATAGAACCAGAGTAAGACTGACAATAAGCCCAAGTCGCATGATAATCTCCTGCATAAGTGATCTGTCTGGATTGTTTTTGTCCAGCAGCATTCCCGATTGTATCAGACAGCCTCTCCCTTGCAAGAGAGTGTCGCCTAATCGTCGAATAATCAACGGATAATCGTAGAATGCTGTGTTAGACTGAAAATAAGCCTTAGTCATAAAGGACAGTCATGTCTGGAATACAGCCAAAATCCGTTACATTGAACAAAACCGAAGGCTTTTTGGAGATTATTTGGAATGATGAGCGTGTTTGTCGCTATCCACTCTCTGAACTGCGGGAAGCCTGTCCCTGTGTGGAATGTCGCGGCGGACATCAATTCATGAGCCGCGAATTTGACCCGGATAATATTCTCACCCTGAAACCGAAGCGTTCCTATGCCATTGAGGCGCTTGATCTCGTCGGGAATTACGCTCTACAGCCATCATGGGATGATGGTCATCATACTGGGATTTACACCTGGGATTATCTCTGGCGTTTATGCCCTCCGAAAGAGGGGAAGTAATGCTTGATCAGTTTGAGCTATTTTTTATGGGAGAACAGGATTACCTTCGCCTCGAGGCGATGGACTTGTTCGAACGCTGCCTGACCGAAGGTCGCTCTGACTCCCTCATGAATTTTATCGAAACGCAAATAGCCTGCGACCCACCGCGCCTCGATTTGCTGCAACAAATTGCCGAGGATTTGCATCAACGTCTGCTGTCGCTGCGGGAATATCATTTTGATGTGCGGGATCGTGTATTGCGCACTTTGCGGAATGATTTTCACGCTGATTTGAGCAAGTTTGCGCCACCCAATGCCCTCGACACCTATCATCTGCTGGAACTGGATTCGATGATGAACTACATCACATTTCAAAATCCGCGCTTGTCCAGTCAGGAAATGGCACTGTTGCGCAAGGTCTTGGATGCATCTCTCGAAATGGCCTCTCAACTCCGCGATGATGTCTTGATGACGGAGCGTTTGTTTTTGTGCCTCGTGGATTGGATTGATGCCTTAACCGTAACTGAGGTGCGTCGCTACTGGAACAGTGATTGGAGTCGCATCGGCAGCAGCCCAATCCAGTAGTTACCTTAGGCAGGGCAGACCATGTTGTTAATGTAAACGGAGTCCACCCCGAACCTCATGTACGTCACAGTATGTGGATTTTCATGTACTTTTCGTCCCTCGATTATCCTCTCATTCCCCTGCTAATGTACTAGCCATCCCTTTAGTTGCACAGGCAACAGTGTGATTTGTGGTCGAATTAGATAAATCTATATTCTTGCCAAAGATTGTGTAACTTACACGAGTTACTAGCCCTGTTTTTCTTGATTGTAATGTGGACTGAGGCTACAATCTGATCTTGGCAAACGAAAAATGCCATAAATCAGTTTAGAGAGGATTTTTATATGAAGTACACGAAGCTTTTTGCTTTGCTGCTCCTGAGCTTATTGGCTCTCAGCGGCTTGGCGACTGTGGCTGCGCAGGATACATTGCCAGCCGTCACCATTACCATTTGGAGTCAGGAAGATCCAAGTCGTGAGACAGTCCTGCAAACCGAATTCGCGGCCTGGGCGGAGAAATTTGCTCCCGGTTCAACCCTCGATCTCGTCCACAAGGATACCGAAACTCAGCGTAATGATGTCAACACTGCCTGCCTCGCCGGTACTGGTCTGCCGGACTTGATCCTCAGCCCCAATGACTCAATCGGCGTGTTTGTTGACGCGGGTTGCGTACAGGCGCTCGACGAACTGTTCGATATGTCGCTGTATCCCTTCAACATCGGTGCTGCGCAGATCGCTGGCGAGACCTATGGTGTCCCGACTGATGCTGGTAACCATCTGATGCTGATGTTCAACAAGACTCTGGTCAAGGAAGCTCCGGATACATGGGATGACCTCATCACCGTTGCTCACCAGGTTGAGAAGGATAATCCGGGCGTTCATGGTTTCGACTATAACCAGAATGAAGCCTTCTGGTTCCTGCCCTTCGTTCATGGTTTTGGCGGCAGCACCTATGATGCTGACGGCAACATGACCCTCGATACCGAAGCCTGGGTGAATGCTTATCAGTTCGTCCATGACCTGAAATTCGGTGACAACGCCGTTCTGGCAAAAGAAGGTTGCGATTACAACTGCGCTGACGGTGCCTTCAAGGAAGGCAAGACCGCTATGATTATCAACGGCATTTGGGCGCTGGGTGGCTATCTCGATACCACCGCTTCACCCGCCCTCGGCCCCGACAATCTAGGTCTGGCTCCCTGGCCGAAACTGCCCAATGGCGAACGTCCGAAGCCGTTTACCGCTGGCAAGTTCCTCAGCATCCCGGTTACAGTTGAAGGCGACCAGTTGACCGCTGTTGTCAATTTCGCTACATGGCTGACCACCGATCCCGATGCCGTCACCGCTTTTGCGCTCGGCACCAACAACCTGCCCGCTATTGAAGCGGTCAAGGTTGATGCCGCCAAGGATCCGCTCCTGGCTGCTGCTGGTGACATCCTGACAACCGGTGTCGGTATGCCTGCTGCGTCTTCCCTCCGCTGCATGTGGGATAGTGTCAAGCCCAATCTGGAAGGTGTCATGAACGACACACTGGCTGCTGCTGATGCGGCTGCCGAAGCCCAGACCGCTGCTGACGATTGCCTCGCGAGCAGCTAAGACGAACTTCACTTTACGTACTGTGGCTGATTTTTGTAGGGCGAACTGTAGGGTTCGCCCGAATAAATCCATAGCCGCTGAGTGAAATTAAATTGGGGATGGGGCAGCGCCTCACCCCCATTTTTTTAGGAGTTGTATTATGGATGGTGAGTTCGGTGGACTTTCAGTAAATATTGTTTTGGGAACCCTGGGGCAGATTGCTCCTCTGCTAATTGGTGTTATTGTCGGTGCAGTAATCATGGAATACCTGCTGTACCAGTTTTTGACCAAAGTAGTCAAAACTCAACACGCATTGGCCTATACGCTGCTGTCCCCGGCGGCGGTTGCCATCCTGGCCTTCATGATTTATCCGCTGTTATTTAATGTGCTGCTCGCGTTTTCTGACCTCAAACGGAGTACCTTTTCCTGTTACAGCCCGGTGGCGCGTGGTGAATGTAAACTCGATCACTTGTATGGTCTGGACTTTGCGGTTCAGAACTTCCGCGATGTATTTTTTCAGACCAATAAGGCGGGTGAGATCACGGGGTGGGGACGCTTACTCCGCACAGCCGATTCAACTTTTCCCATCTTGCTGGGTCGTACTGCCATCTGGACGATTGTGAACGTGGTCTTTCATTTGGGTGGTGGGATGGCTCTCGCGCTCATCCTCAACCAGAAGGTCAAATTCAAGGGGATTTATCGGGCGCTCATCGTCATACCCTGGGCCATTCCGGGAACCATCGTGGGTTTAACCTGGCATCAGGAATTTAATACCCAGTACGGCTTTGTCAACCAGTTGCTGGGTGTTTTGGGTATAGCACCCGTAAATTGGTTGAATGACCCGACCTATGCTTTTATAGCGGTGTTATTTGTCAATATCTGGCTCGGCATCCCATTCTATATGGTCATGCTTTTGGGAGGACTTCAGAGTATTTCTGCGGATTACTATGAAGCTGCCCAGATGGATGGGGCTAATGCATGGCAGCGCTTCAAATCCGTGACCATGCCCTTACTGCGTCCCATCTTGATTCCAGCCATGACCTTGGATGTAATCTGGACATTTAACAACCTGAACGTGATTTATCTGGTGACAGAAGGTGGCCCACAGGAAAGTACCAACATCTTGGTTACTGCCCTCTATAATGCCGCCTTTGGAAAAGCCGCTACGACTCAGCTTGGATTTGCGTCCGCTTTCTCCATTGTCATATTCGTAATCCTGTTTATTTTCGCGGTGGTCTGGATTACGACGAGTGGTGGTTTAAAGGAGATTTACGACCGATGAGTAGCTTAAGTAACACATCTAAACCCACCACATCGTCCCCATTTCCGGGGGGCATGAGTGGGAAACAAGTTCGCCAGTATGCCGCTGGCCTGATTGTAGCCATCGGTGTCGTTGCAACTCTCTTGACTGGTTTTAATCTTGGTTGGGCGATCATTGGCCTATGGCTTGGTCTGTTGGTATGGAAACCGCTTCACGCGGTCTTGATTCTCTATTCCATCATTTCGATTTACCCGGTTTTGCGTGTCATCAGCATTTCGCTGCGTCCGACCAATAGTTTGCTTTCGACCTCGCTTGAGCTGTTACCGGCCAACGCAACACTGAATGCCTATCAAAGCATCTTTACTGATGAAAGTTTCCTGCTGTGGATATGGAACAGCTTGGCGATTACGGTCACGGTTTCGCTCATTGGTGTGGTTGTGGCCTCGACTGGTGCATATGCTTTTAGCCGTTGGCGTTTTCCGGGTCGTCAACCCGCCTTGATTTTCTTATTGACCACCCAGATGATTCCAGCCGGCATGATGCTCATTCCGATTTTCGTTATTGTTGCCCAGTTGGGGCTTTCCAACAGCCTGATTGGGCTGATGCTGGCCTACATTACAACTGCTGTGCCGTTTAGCATCTGGATTTTGAAGGGCTATTACGACACCATCCCACCGGATTTGGAAGAAGCTGCAATGGTCGATGGCTGCAACCGCCTCGAAGCCTTCTATCGCATCATTCTCCCGCTGTCGACTCCCGCGTTATCCATCGTGTTTCTGTTCAATTTCCTCGCTGCCTGGTCAGAATATATTGTGGCGCGTGTAGTGCTGCAAGCCCCCAACGTTCAGACCTGGCCGCTCGGCTTAGCCAGTCTGATTGGACAGTTCAATACCGAATGGGCAAAATACGCGGCGGGTTCTGTTCTGGTAACAATACCCGTTCTGCTCCTGTTTACCTGGCAGTCCAAATATCTGATTTCTGGTCTGACCCTGGGCAGTGTCAAGAGCTAACCCAGAGCCAATTTCAACCTTTGTAGTCTTGCCGATCACAAATTGCCTTCGTAGGAGAGGGTCTCAGACTCTCTCCGCTCTTATTTCTGCCCCTGTAATAACTTCCCTCAACGGTTAGAAAATTCGAACCGCATAACCGCACAAATGTGCTAAAATTAACTCTGGGGATAGTGCGGGTAGAACCACACTAAACGGTGGATGTTGATTTTCGGCTGAAGTTTGACCAGTTACACTCCTCAAAACTGTCTTTTCTCCCCTCTCTATTCGGTACTCCGAATGGGGAGGGGTAAAATTTAGCCTCCACCACTTATTATTGCCTTACCATAGTTGGAAAATATACAGTGGATGAACGACCATCATAAAGAATGATTGCAGGATTGGGTCGCAGCGAGTCGCGGCGAATTGCGGTAAACGGCAGTGTTTGGCGGAATAGAACAAGAGAGAACCGATCCGCCATCGCAGCAGCGGCAAGCATTTTGAGGCGGATTTCCCCTGGCGGGAACGCGGCAGAAACGGCAGAGAAAGGCGCGCACAAGATCTCCGCCTTCGCCGCCGCCGCCATCATTTGAGGGAAACGATGGCGGCGCAAATGGCGGACAGCCACTAACTGCTGTAGGTCGAGGCCAATTCGTCCACGATGGGTGATCCTGCAACCTTGCATTCCTCTACGGGCACGATATACGGAGTTCGATCTTCTGTGACCGGAGTAGTCGGATTGTAGTAATTGTAAATGGTGCGTGAGATGTCCGTAATCAACGGGAAGGATTCTGAAAAGTCGAGCCACGTTGGGTTATGCAGTGCCACAACCAATACATAATCACCACCCGGCGTGAAAACAATACCTGCATTACCGTGTGTATCGGGAACCCATCCATGCTTGTGAGCGACGCGCGTATCGGCTGGCACACCCGCGCTCATCAGCAGCGGCTGCCCAAGATTGTTGGCGCTCATGACATCCAGCATTTGGCGACATTCTCGTTGTTCAAACAATCCCGGTGCGGCGCTCATCAGTGGGCCATTGTTATTGAAAGCGCATTGGTAGATACCGTCCAATAGCCAACCGAGATCATCAACCGTCATCTGGTTGGAATAATCCGGTTGGGCGCTGATTTGATCCGCTTTAGTAGTAGGCGCGCGCACAGGTTCCGGTGTCGCGTTTGGATCAGTCAGGAAAGGAGCCACAATAAATGTGTTGCCCAGACCGATTTTCGCCATGAAATTGGTCACAACTTGACCACCCTGGTAAGGATCATTATCGCCCATCGTACTGAGCAGGGCATTCGAGGCGCTGTTTTCGCTGCATACCATCATGTTGGCGATGTCAACAGCCGTTTGAATGTTAGGAGGAGAGTCGAGAATGCTGTAAAGCGTCGTGAGAATCGTGATTTTATTCAGACTCATGCCGCTGAAAGCGATAGTATTCCCAAAGGTGATGGCCTGGCTGGTGCGTAAATCCATTAGGAAAAGCGCGCCCATACGGCTGGTTTCTGGCTCAAATCCAGCTTCCAGTACCATATTCCAGAGTTGATCACCTAATGCTCTGAATTCCGGGCTGATCGGCACTTCGGTAGTATCAAGCAAATTGCTGGCCTGAACAACAGGCGGAGTTGCGGTCAATGTGGGTAAGTCGAATACAGTTTGGCTGGTCGCGGGTACATCAAATAGGTTGCCCTGAATGTCCAGCAGATCGTTGGCAACCCATCCATATCCGTTCGGTGCTTGTGCGTAGCGGATTTGCACCCAGGGAACCTGCGTGTGACGAGCCGTGATTTCGTATTGCTCGCCAGCTTTTGCTACACCGATGCGTGGGTAATCTACCCCCGGCCCATACCGAATATTGATTTCGCCTGTCACGATACCGGTGACACCCGTTGAACTGGTAAATAAGGTGGCTTCGGGCGTGTTTGTGGGTATAGCTACTCCGAAAACGGATGGTTCTTCGCTGGCTATGATGGCCTGTGTTGGAGCCAGAGTGAGTGTTGGAACTGAATTACTTACCGAATTTTCGGTAAAAGGTACTGCATCGATGTCACCGTATATCGTCACCAGATCAGTGTAGACCCATCCAATGGGTTGGAAACCGGAGGGATCCCCCAACAATATCCAGGGATAATACTGACTGCGACCAATGACCGGGTAGCGGTTGCCCGATACAATCTGACCGAGCAAATCGGAATTGACATCGGTAGCAGAACGGAGATTGGCTTGTTGGATAGCTTCAGCGCTTACACCGCTCCCCTGAGTCTGAGCGATGGCTGGTAGCGCCCACAAAATGCCGATGATACATCCCAGAATGATATACGACTTCAATACTTTCATAGCGTTGATTGCTTACTCACTTAGCCTTTTTACAGCCCGCGCATTATAGCATGATCTTACCAGTGAAAGATTACTGTGAGATGAAAAATAAAGCTGCTGTTTTCTGCCGTCAGTTGAGCCTGTTTGTCGAAAAATCACCGTTGACAAGCAAGGCGGTTCTGCTACTATATATCCACTTCATGCCGAAGTGGCGAAATTGGCAGACGCGCTACGTTCAGGGCGTAGTTCCTTCACCGGAATGCGGGTTCGACTCCCGCCTTCGGCACACACACCCGGTCTAAACCGGGTTTTTATTTACCCCACAACCTATCCCAAATCCACTGAAAACGGTACACTAGAATGCATCGTCCATTGATTAACCACGACTGATGACTTCAGAGAATCTAAAACGCCCTGACCGCAAGCGCACCGGACAACTATCGGGTATACAGATCATGTTTGCCGCTATACTCGCTATTGGGCTTATTTTGGGGTTAAACTTCACTAATCTCGTATCTACCGGACAGCCACTGCAACAGCTCTATAATCAAGTAACCGATGAAATCAAGAAGCTGGAGCAGGAGCAGGGAGATTTGACTAGGGAACGGGACTATGTTCGCAGTGATGCCTTTGTGGAAAATTGGGCGCGGAGCGAAGGGAAAATGGTCAAGCCAGGCGAGATTCTGGTAATTCCGGTGCCGTCGATTGCACTCGCGGAAGCTACCCCTGAACCAACACTTTCAGTCCCAATTGAAACCACCGCTCCACGACTGGAAAATTGGCAGCTCTGGTGGCAAATGTTCTTTGATAGTCCACCACCACAGTTTTGAGATATAAACCAAACCGACACGAATTGCGATGTTATTCTCGCTGCTCGACAGCTGTTTGGGACGGCTGAACGCCAGCTAATGCACTGATATTAGCTTCTATAGTGCTTTCTCCAACGGTAAACTGCTGGCCTTTTTCGGCAAGTGTAGTTTTTACAAATCCGATACCGAAAAACTCTCCGTCTGGCGAAGAAACGCTGCTGGTTAATGTTCCTACCATTTTTCCCTTGTGGAACAAAGGCGCTGGTGCTTCTAACATCTGGGAAAGACTCAGCTTGACCATTGTTTTCGCTAAACGATTACGGCTTTCCATCCGTGCGATGATTTCTTGCCCTGTGTAGCATCCTTTGGTGAAACTCACCTCATCCCACAAACCCGCTTCTAAAGGGATGAAATCGGTACTCAGCTCATGACCTGCGGCAGGTCGTCCTGCCCGAATGCGAAGAGTATTATAGGTCAGTGAGCCGGCTGGAATCAGACCAACGGTTTTCCCAGCTTCCATGACCATTGACCAAACCGTTTCTGCATTTTCGTTGGGTACCACAATAGCCCAATGACTACCGCTTAAACCTTTACGCTGGGCAAGGGTAATCTCGATTCCATCTGATAGAGAATGTTTGATTATCTTGTAAGGCGTTTTCGGCTGGTTGCTTGGTAAGCCAGTCAGGGACTCGACAACTGAATCGGCGAATAATCCATGTAGTGCAAACAGCCGTGTAGAGATAGCTAAATCAAGCATGTGAAAATCATCATTGAAGAAGACCTGACGCTGTAAATAACTGCGAACT
>JBGAGR010000172.1:0-17223 GCA_044226645.1 Aggregatilineales bacterium | reverse complement strand
GATAACTGTTGAGCAGGGCAAACGCCGCCTGCTGCACATTCTGCGGCGCGATTTCGTGCGTAATGTCGATGAAATTCACGCCTGGAGCAATGCGCTGCATGACCCCCTTCATCACCCCTACATAAGTATCGTGTGTGCCGAAATCAGTTAGTAAAGCAATGCTTGCATTCATGGATTTTCCCTGATGATTTGATTGTATTCTAACGGCTCTCAGGTCGTTGACAACCCCTGTCTGGTTCGTTATACTGTCTTGAGTTGATTGTAAACAGGAAGAATCTCGCTTTTGAAACACCTGTATCATCATGATGAAGTCCATAGGAAATACCCGGTGTTGGCCTAGACCGTCACGATGATTTGATTTTGTTACTGATCATGCCCCGCACCACGCGGGGTTTTTGTTTTATATAAGGAGTAGCATTATGCTGGCTGTCATTGATTATGGGGCAGGGAATTTACGCAGTGTGCTTCACGCGCTCAATCACCTCGGCGCAGAAAATATCCAGTTGGTACGCGAACCCGCCAATCTGCAAGGTGCGGAAAAGATCATTCTTCCTGGTGTTGGGGCATTCGGCGCGGGGATGCAAAAACTGCGTGAACAAAATCTTGTCCAGCCGATTCGCGATGCCGTTTCCGCTGGCATTCCCTATCTCGGTATTTGTTTGGGGATGCAGTTCCTTTTTGAACGCAGCGATGAAATGGGCGATCACGAAGGGTTAGGTATTCTGCCGGGGCATGTAACGCGCTTTTCGCCGGACATGAACCTGAAAGTACCTCACATGGGCTGGAATCAACTCGATCAATGTCGCACTTCGCCCCTGATGGATGGCCTCTCCCGTGACAGTTACGCCTATTTTGTCCACAGTTACTACTGCGTCCCGGCGCAGCAAAGTGATATTCTAGCAACAGTTGATTACGGCCTTCCCTTCACGGCAGCAGTCCAGCGCGACCAGATTTATGGCGTTCAGTTCCACCCGGAAAAGAGCCAGAAGACTGGCCTGCAAATTCTCACCAATTTCCTGAAGGAGGCGGCATGATTATTTATCCGGCGATTGATCTACGCGGCGGAAAAGTCGTGCGTCTGAAAGAAGGCGACCCGAATCGACAGACCGTGTTCAGTCATGATCCACTGGCGGCGGCACAGAGTTGGATTGACGCGGGAACCGATTGGATTCACATGGTCAATCTTGATGGTACCTTTGCCGATGCCAACGATAATGGCAGCATTCTGGAAGCAGTGGCGCGATTGCCTGTAAAAGTGCAGTTCGGCGGCGGTATCCGACAGATGAGCGACATTGAAACTGCCTTCGAACGTGGCGCATCGCGCGTCGTTCTCGGAACCATCGCCATTCAGCAGCCTGAAATCGTTTCGCAGGCCATTGAACGTTGGGGCGCAGATCGAATTTGCGTCGCGCTTGATGCCCGTGATGGCAAAGTTGCCACTCACGGCTGGCAGCAAAAAACCGATGTAACTCCCGTCGAATTTGGCAAGCAGATGGTTCAGCGCGGTGGTGTTCATGCCCTCTATACCGATGTCAATCGGGATGGCGGATTGCAAGGCGTGAACGTCGAGGGCACAGTTCGCCTTGCTGAAGAAACCGGATTGCAGGTGATTGCGTCTGGTGGGGTGCATTCACTCGATGATATTCGCCAGTTGAAAGCCAGCGGCGCGGTAGCAGGCGTAGTCATCGGGATGGCCTTGTATGAAGGAAAATTCCGCTTGGAAGAGGCGTTAGCGATTGCAGGAGGCGATGATGCTGGCTAAACGGATTATCCCGTGTCTGGATGTCCTCAATGGACGGGTGGTCAAAGGCGTGAATTTTGTCGATCTGCGTGACGCTGGCGATCCGGTAGAGCAGGCCGCGATTTATGACCGCGAAGGGGCAGATGAACTGGTTTTCCTCGACATCACTGCTTCCCACGAAAACCGCAATACCACGTTGGATATGGTACGCCATGTCGCGGATAGCATTTTTATCCCGTTCTGCGTGGGTGGCGGCATCCGCACCATTGACGACATTCGCGCCACTCTCTTGGCAGGTGCGGACAAAATCTCGATTAACAGTTCCGCCGTCAAAACCCCCGACTTAATCAATCAGGGTGCATGGGGCTTCGGTAGTCAGTGCATCGTCGTGGCGATTGACCCTAAATGGATCGATGGCAAGTGGATTGTCCATATCAATGGTGGGCGTGTCCCGACTGATTTAGAAGCCATCGCTTGGGCGAAAGAAGTCGAAGATCGCGGCGCAGGTGAAATCTTGCTCACAAGCATGGATCGCGACGGAACAAAAGTCGGGTACAATCTCGAATTGACCCAGGCTGTTGCCGAAGCCGTTTCGATACCCGTCATTGCATCCGGCGGTGCAGGAGAACTCGAACACTTTTACGACGGTCTGACCATTGGCAAAGCGGATGCTGTACTGGCTGCTAGTGTCTTTCATTACAACGAGATTCGCATCAGCGACCTCAAGGACTACTTATTCGAGCGCAATGTACCTGTGCGCCTGCATGGCTGGGAGACTGTTTAATGTTCGAGCAGATTAAATGGGATGAGCATGGGCTTGTCCCAACCATCGTGCAGGATGTGAACACCCATCAGGTCTTGATGATGGCCTATATGAACGCCGAATCGCTCAAGCAGACTTTGGAAATTGGCGAAACAGTATTTTGGAGCCGCAGCCGTCAGGAATACTGGCACAAGGGCGCGACTTCCGGCAACATCCAGAAAGTGCGCCAAATTTACGCTGATTGTGACGGCGATACGCTGCTTATTTTAGTTGACCCCGCTGGCCCTGCTTGTCATACCGGGGCTGTATCTTGCTTCTTTACTAATCTACTGGACGACCAATCTGATTTTGCTGGATAGACAACGGGCTTACGCGCTTTAACTTTAAATACAGATATAAATATCCTGTTTGGGTTCCCCTCCTTGCGAAGCGGGGAGGGGTTAGGGGTGGGGATTTTTATTCGTCCTATTTTGTTAAACATCATTAGCCCATTGCTTAATCCCTCGAATCTCGTTTGGTTATCTACTACAACTATTCGGAGACTTAACATGGCAGATATGCTCAGCGAACTCGAAGCAATAATTTGTGACCGCAAAGCCAATCCGCAGGCAGGCAGCTACACCAACAGCCTGTTCGATGCCGGAGTCAATAAAATCGCTCAGAAAGTGGGTGAGGAAGCCACTGAAGTCATCGTCGCGGCCTTGGGGCAGGGGCGGCAGGAACAAATTGGTGAACTCTCCGACTTGTTCTATCACACCCTCGTTTTGATGGCTCAGTTGGATATTTCGCTCGATGACGTGCGCACCAGGTTAGCCGAGCGGCATAAGACCCGTTAACGGTCAAACCTGAGAAATCTGTTATAGGTTATCTGAGTTCGGGATAACGATTCTGAAGGGAAATTTTGCTGTAGGGGAGGGTCTCAGACCCTCCCGTAACAAATGAATTTTCCCTCACCCTCTATATATTGCTACCCTACCACTACGCCATTGCAGAATATGAACATCTGTGCTAAAATGGGCTAGGTAGTGGCTGCAAAGTAAGTGGTGATTATTTAAGCAGAAAAGACGAACCAGGTTTCGTAGGGGCGTTTCGCGAAACACCTCTTATAGACCCATAATTTCATCACTCCCCTTATAACCACCATGAATGGGGGCAGCTTTGGGGAGTAGTAGCACACTAAACAGTGTCTTGGATGATCAGGGGTTCAAATTATCAGTTTGCAGGGTTTGCTTATGGTTTCTATGCCATCAACTTTCTTCATTTCGCAAAATATTGTCATCAATTCCGAATTGGTTCTGAAAGGTTATAAAGGGTCAAATGGTCGATTTGTCGCTCTGTTATTTCCCTGTTATTGCTTCTACCTTTCCCGTAGCAAAAATCCCGTTTCCCCGTGAACCCCTGTTTTTCCCCTGTTAAACAGAGCATTAATCAAATTTATTCTCAACCTGACGCAAATAATTCCCTGATTATCCATCCCACAAATCATATACAAGCACTATGTTACAGAAATGAGTACAATAGGCGCATATCGTTCGCCTATAAGAGTGGGACACACCATGTTTGTCACACGGCAGCGCCTGGAACAAATCGAAGCCGATACGCTTGCCCCCTATGCTCTCCTGAGTCAGGCCAGCCGGGGTCGCCAGTATCATGACCCTGAGCCGAAATATCGTACCGCTTTTCAGCGTGATCGTGACCGCATTGTACACTCAGCGGCCTTCCGCCAGTTGGAATATAAAACGCAGGTTTTCGTCAACGACGAAGGCGATTATTACCGCACTCGCCTCACGCATACCCTCGAAGTCTCTCAAATCGGGCGGACATTTGCGCGGGCATTCGCGGTCAATGAAGACTTGGTGGAAGTCATCTGTCTGGCGCATGATCTGGGGCATCCCCCCTTTGGTCATGCTGGCGAAGGAGTGCTGAATTCCCTCACCCAGCACTGTGGTGGTTTCAATCACAACCATCAGAGTTATCGCGTTGTGACACAGCTGGAACGGCGTTATCCCGATTGGCCGGGTCTTAATCTGACCTTCGAAACGTTGGAAGGTATTGCCAAACATGAAACCGAGTATGATTTGACGGGTGTAACCGGCTTTGATGCAGCGATGCGAGCCAGTTTGGAAGCTCAAATCGCCAATGTTTCAGATGAATTGGCGTATAATGCCCACGACTTGGATGACGGTTTGCAGGCGGGTTTGATCGGCATTGACCAACTGAACCAGCTTGAAATTTGGCGGATCGTTTGTGATCGTATTGGTTGGAAAGGCAGCGTATTGGATGAAATTACGCGCCATCTCGTTATTCGCGAACTCATTGGACTTCAGGTCGATGATGTGCTGCAAACGACCAACCAGCGCTTGGAAGCCCTAAATCCGCAGTCACCGGATGATATTCAGCGGCAGAGTGAACAGATTGTAGGCCATAGTGAGGATATGAAACAACTTAATCGGGCGCTGAAAGATTTTCTCTACCAGAATATGTACTTTCATTTCCGCGTGATGCGTATGGCAAAACGGGCGCAGCGCTTCATTGAGCAGATTTTCAGTAGTTATATTCAGGAACCGCGCCAATTACCACTGGAGTATCAGGCGAAACTCAAGGATAAGGATTTGCACCGCGTTGTGGCGGATTATATTGCTGCTATGACAGATCGCAGTGCTTTGTTAGAATATCAACGGTTGTTTGATCCATTGACTCGGCCTTAATGGTTGAGCAGAGCTGGGTGCCAGCACAATCAATAGTAACGAAGGTGTGATGGGATAGGGCATGTCAAATAACGAAACCGTATTAAAAGGTCGCTACCGCTTGGTGGCGCAGCAGGCTTCCGGTGGTATGGCGGTTGTCTACAAAGCTGTTGATTTGGAACTCAGTCGCACCGTTGCTGTGAAAGTGCTGCGTCCGAGTCTGATTTCCGACCCCTCGTTTTTGACCCGCTTTCGCAATGAAGCCCGCAGTGTTGCCAACCTGACACACCCCAACATCGTCACGGTACATGATGTCGGCAATGATGGTCAGGCGTACTTCATTGTCATGGAATTTGTCGAAGGGCAAGACCTCAAGAAAATCATTAAAACCGAGGGCATTCTGAGTATTGATCGGGCGCTCAAGATTGCTATTCAGATTTGCGCTGGAGTGGGTTTTGCGCATCGAGCAGGCTTGGTACATGCTGATGTAAAGCCACAGAATATCCTGGTCAAGAAGGGTGATATTGTCAAAGTCACCGATTTTGGTATCGCGCAGGCTTTCAGCGATAGTCAACCATCGGAAAAACAATCAGTTGTGTGGGGTAGCCCGCATTACTTCGCCCCCGAACAAGCACAGGGTGAGAAACCAACACCCGCTTCTGACGTTTATTCAATTGGCATTGTTATGTTTGAGATGCTGACTGGACGGCTGCCCTACGTGGGCATCGACCAGCAGCAGTTGGCATTAGCACATATTCGTGAGCGTGTACCGCTGGTGACAGAATACAACGCCGCTATACCAGATACGCTGGCACAAATTGTTTATAAGGTGATGAGTAAAGAACCGTCGGCGCGTTACCGTACTGCCGACCAACTGGGACATGTGCTGGAAAGCTATCGTGATCGGGGTAAGGAACAAACCTTTCCTGGCGCGCCTGCCTTTCAACCAGCGCCCCCGCCTGTACAACCTGCCCAGCAGCCCCCACTGCCTTATTCGCAGCCGCAGCATCCGCCTTTGCAACCGCTTCCGTACTCGCAACCGCAGCAGCCAGTTCAACCACCGCCGCTGCCATTTTCGCAGCCTCAGGCACCCGTTAATCTACCGCACGATCCTGCGGCACAAACAGAACGCTACAGCGTCGCGCCGAATGCACCACAGAGTCAGCCTTACAATCGACCCGCTGTCCAGTCCCCGTTCGAAAGCCCATCAACTCCACAGCAGCCTTTCCCGTCGCAGTCTGGACAATCGCAACCCTGGACAGGTGGTAGCAGCCAGCCGCTTTATCCGCGTCGACAGGAAGAGGACATTCCACCTGCACTGGATGTAGTTACGATTGCATTGGCGGTACTAGCGTTCTTCGCGGTTTTGTGTCTCATCCCGCTGTGGATACAGGTTTATCTGGCTCGTTTTGCCGGCGGATAGACAAGGTGAAGAAACAGTAACTACGGCACGGCCTACGAGCAGGTTAAGCCGTAGTTTGTCTGTGAATTTCTGTTTTATCCACCCGCCATGGATGGGATACTCCCCGAAATTTCATAGGTGTCAATCTGTATAGCTGCCCCGCCCGTTTCTGTTGTTCCCAGATACAGGCCGATGGCTCCTGCGCGGACAGTATCCGCACTTACAGTGACATCTGCAACCATTTCCTGATTGACTGAGCCAATCAGATGATCGCCAACAAATGTGACTGTAATTTTCCTGATTGACTGAGCCAATCAGATGATCGCCAACAAATGTGACTGTAATTTGATTTTTCTGTCCAATCGGATTCACGAAATCACTCTTTGACCACTGTTTTTCCGCATCTCGGAGTTCATGCCAGACTCCACTAGCTAATGACCAGATGCCAAAACGACCCTGCCCATCGACTGCGAACACGTTGTAGTTCAAATCGTCCATATAGCGGAAAACAATCCCATAATCGCTGTCCGGCGGGCTGTTCTCATCAAGCGTTGCCTCAATGGTAATGGTGCCATCCTGATAGATGAAGTCGTTATTGTAAATACTGGTGGCCGCAGTGTTTCGAAGCTGGTTCTGCAATTGATAGAAGCCATCGGGCGAAACCTGCCGCAAGATCGAGCCTTCAGTCGTTACAGGCCAATTGCTATTGTTGGTGTCATCGGCAGAAAAGGTACTCAGGAAATAGACGTCCCGGTTACTGGTCATACTCGATATGTGGTTTTCATTATCGGGGTTACTCGTTGGAATAGGCTGGGAACGTTGGGCAAACACCAACGCCAATGCAATCAGCAGTGCCAGAACCGCCACCACAAAAGCGAGGATATTGAGCGGAGAACGCTGCGGGATGGCCTGCGTAGATGTTGTTGTGGGTGGCAGAGTTGTTAAACCAGATGCGGTACTGGTCGAAGTCGGGATGGGTTGCGTCACGGAACCAATATCACGTGGTGCGGTCTGGATGGGGCGTGCGGCTGAAGTGCCACTTTTGCTCAGAAGGGGTGTGAGATGAGCGGCAAATTCTTCCGCGGTCTGAAAACGGTCTTTGGGTTCCTTCGCCAGCGCCTTAAAAATAAAGTGATCGAGTTCCACATCATTCATTGACATGCGTTCACTGACAGACGGTATCGGTGCGTTGAGATGCTTTAGGATAATAGAAACGCTGTTTTCATCGTTGTAGGGCGGTGTGCCTGCCAGCATCTCATACAGAATAATGCCCAAGGCATATAAATCACTGCGCGCATCAACGGGTTTTCCAACGGCCTGTTCCGGCGCAAAATAGGTCGGTGTGCCGATGGTTGCGCCTTCCTGCGTGAGCTGTGCACCTTCTGACAATCGCGCGATGCCAAAGTCGGTCAGAATAGCCTGTCCGTGTTCATTGAACATGATATTGGCCGGTTTCACATCACGATGTACCATTCCTCTGGCATGGGCATAACTCAGCGCCGAGGTCAGGTTGAGCATGACGCTGAGAATTTGTTTATACTCGATACGTTCGCCGCGTGCGGCTGTCTCTTCCAGAACTTCCTTTAAAGTTTTACCTGGTATAAACGGCATAACCATGTAGGAGAGCATCTGGCTGTTAAAATCAATAAAATCGTAGTCGTAAATCTGTACAATGTTGGGATGATTTAGCCCGGCGACGAGTTTGGCCTCCCGCTCAAATCGTTCTTTGAAATTAGGGTCTTCGGTCAGGTGGTCATGCAAAATTTTGATCGCTACGGGACGTTCCAGGTTAGTGTCCCATGCCTTGAAGACCCGTGCCATACCCCCTGAACCGATGCGTTCGCGGATTTCGTAACGACCTATGTGCTTATTGATAAAAGTATCGGTTGATGTAGTCATCATGGTTCCCCTGCCTGAACAGTTGATTAGTCACTGATTACAGGCCAAGTGTTACAGTTATTGCGCGATCTGGAATTGTTTCTATAATCGCCTCACGCTACACTTTACAGCATGAACCTTTCAAAACAACTTCTAGCCTCGGTTTTACTGCTGGTGTTTATCGGAATCTCATCCCATGCCGTTTGGGGACAGGACGCAACTCCGGAAGCAGCACCATCTCTGATTTACCCCACTTCGGGTGAACTCTATTCTCTTATGATTTTCCCGGCGGCCATTGACCCGGCTATTTATAGCAACCCTTTCGACATCGCGGACATCAATCTGGTTGGCATTTTTCAGTCTCCATCCGGTCAACAGGTAGTTATTCCGGGTTTCTGGATGCAGCCTTATGAAGATCGATGCCAGCAGCCCTGTACAGTAGAAAGCCTGCAATCTGTCGGAGAGCCAGTCTGGCAGGTGCGTTTTACACCACAGGAAGTTGGTGACTGGACATATTCCCTGCAAGTGGAAGACGGCGGAAATCTACTGACATTGCAAAAGGGCACTTTCACAGTTGGGACTTCGAATAAATCTGGTTTTGTGAAAGTTGGCCCGAACCAACACTATTTCCAATTCAGCAATGGACAGCCTTATATTCCCATAGGCCACAATTTGAAATGGTCATGGCATGATGGCGGTGGTTTGGTGGCTTATCGCGAATGGCTGCGACAGTTGAGTGGGGCAGGTGGGAATTATGCGCGGCTCTACATTGATGAACCCTGGTTCATTGCGTTGGAACCAAATGCTCCGGTAGGCGATTATCGTGCTGCTCAGGATGCTGCTGCCCGATTAGACTTGATTCTGGACGCTGCGGCAGAATACGGAATCGAACTGCAACTGGTATTGCTATGGCATCAATCGCTCTCCATTTACAATGGCCCTCCGGTGGTCATTCCGGATACCTACAAACGACCAGATATGAATGCTGATTGGGACAATAATCCCTACAGTCTCGTGTATGGTGGTCCGCTGGGCGCGCCGGGTTTCTTTTTCTCCAATCAACAGGCCAATGACTTGTTTCGTCGCCGTCTGCGCTATATTGTGGCGCGTTGGGGCTATAGCCCGAATATCTTCGCCTGGGAAATTGTGGATGAAATCGATCATACGGTTGGCTATGATCCTCAAATTGCTAACACATGGTTGCTGGATATTGCTGGCTATCTAAAGCAGATTGATCCACAAAGGCATATGGTAACGGTTGGAACCCAGAATTTCGATGCAACTATTGCTGCTAATTCGCTGTTGGATTTCACTACTGGGCAACTTTATCAGCGTCGCCCTATAGAAACAGTAGGGGATCAGACTACGCTGACAGTCAATACTGTTCGTGAAAATTTGTCTGCTAATCCGGTGCCCACTCTGCTCACCGATTATTCGCTCAATCCCTGGTTTGAACCGACTGGTGACGATCCGCAGGGGATTCATTTTCAGGATACGCTCTGGTCAGCGCTGTTCTCTGGCGCGGCAGGAGGTGCTGCCAGCGATTGGTGGTATAGCTACATAATTCCGCAGGATTTACAGCGCTTTTATCGTCCATTATCCGCATTTGTGACTGGCATAGATTGGCCGAATTTGAATTTTCAACCTGCTGAGGCGGGATTGCTCACCGATGATTACAGCCTGTATAAATCTGTGAGGTTGAATAATTTTAATCGACTGTTTTCGGCGCGTCCTGTTGATGTTGTGACACATGTAGTCACAGCGGATGGGGTTTATCCGCCCCTGGATACTGTTCCCAGTTATCTCTATGGGCAGGTCTACAATAACCAGTTGAGCCAGGCGCAAATTTACCGTGTGACGCTGCCTGTGGATAGTTATCTTGAAATTGGCATCAACAAAGTGTCGACGCAAGCAGGGGCGCGCCTATCAGCACGTGTTGATAACCGGGATGCGGTTGATTTAACACTGCCGATTGGGAGTAAAGAAACATCAGTTCGCGTGCCGTTATCGGCTGGTGAACATGAAATCACACTGGATAATCTGGGTGACGACTGGCTCGAACTTTCTTATCTGGAAATCGGTTTGTTACAAGCCCCTGCCCGTGTTTTGACGTTGCGAGATAGTGACGCTGGGATTGCTTTGGCCTGGTTACAACACCGCGATTATACCTGGGAACAGGTAGCTGCTGGAGTAACGCGCCAACCGATTTTGTTTACCTATCGACTGAACCGGATGCCGCCTGGACTGTATAGTGTTGAAATATGGGATCCCTTAAATGGCGGTGTCGTTGGGGAAGAATTGGTTCGCGTCGGTGATGATGGAATCCTGTCTGCAACATTGGTTCCGGTGGACAGCCAGTTGGCACTACGTATTTTCCGCCAACCAGAACCCGGTGATGCACTCCCACCGACACCCGGTGTTGTGGATACGCAGGTACCAATATCATCCGTTGTACCAACCATTCGTCCTACCAATACTACCGTTCCGACTGTTGAGCCATCCGCAACCAGCGCTCCGACTCAAGCCCTGCTCCCGATTGTGGTGCAAACGAATACACCGCGCCCAACAGTCACACCATAGTCCTAAGTTATAAGGAAATGTTAACTTTTTAATCCTTTCGTCAGCACACAAAATGGAATACTGCTATACTGCCTTTTGAATATAGGAGGTAGAGGGTGTTTCATGAGCGCTCGACTCATCAACCGAGGTGAACGTCTGACAGCAATAGAGCGGATGTTGTTCCGTAATAGTCAGGGGTTACGCGCGGTGGAAATCGCTAAAGAATGTGGTGTGGATCGCCGCACGATTTACCGTGATCTGGAAATGCTGGAAAAGTTAGGTATCCCGCTTACCCAGCAAGATGGGCGTTTCTTCATCAATCACAATTACTATCTATCCTCTGTACGGTTGAATTTTCATGAGGCCATAGCCTTATTTTTGGCAATTCGTGTTTTCGCCCGAAATGCCCGTCAGCAAAATCCCCACATCGTTTCTGCACTGAATAAAATCGGCGTGGCGCTTCCGGAACCGCTTTCCTCTCACGTGACCTATATTGCGGATTGGGTACGTGGTAATCCAGTTGATCGGAATTATATGCAAATTCTGGAAACGATTACGGATGCCTGGATTGAGCGTCGCAAAGTGAGAATCTGGGGTGGCAAAAGTGGCGACATGTATTCTAGCGATTTTTCAGTCTATTTTATCGAACCTACGATGACAGGTGGTTTATACGCTATCGGTAATGATGAATCCTCCAACTCCGTTAAAGCCTTAAAAATTGAAGCGGTCAAACGAGCCAAGCCGTTGGAGACACATTACGAAGTCCCAGCAGATTTTGACCGTCGTCCGTATTTGGAAAGTGTATGGGGCATTATGAGTGGGGAACGTGATGACCGCACAAAAATCGTGCTGGCGTTCTCAACCGATCTCACCTCCCTGATTCGCGAACGGCTATGGCATACGTCACAACAAATCGAGACCTTGGAAGATAAGCGCTGTACTTTGAGCCTGGATGTTTCCGACTGGCATGAACTGCTTCCCTGGATTCGATCATGGGGTTCGCAGGTTGAGGTGCTGAAGCCGTTGGAGTTACGCGAAGAACTGGGAGAGGATGCCAAAAAGATGGCAGGGCTGTATCGGGCAGCAGCAGCATCATGAGGACAGTTGGTTTTTTCAATAGGATTCAAAAGAGCGGAAGTATCTTAAACTTCCGCTCTTTTTATTTCTCAGACCATCCAGCTTTATGGTGATTCAGTAGTTTCTGGTGTCGGGATAGTGTCCATTGGCAGTGCCTCTGGAGTTGGAACACTGTCCATTGGTTCTACGGTTGGTTCAATCACTGCTGGAGCAGTGGCTGGCGGATTAATGAGTGTTTGAATTGCCGCAAACACTGGACGTGGTGCGCCATCCGAGCCGATTAAAGCGTAATAGCAGCTTTCGTCGCTCCCAATCTGGCAGCCATTCAGATTGTCGAGGAACATGGGGCCAACATAGCCAAATTCTGTTCCCAGCTCGAAAGCGCGTGGATCATAAATGGCTTGTTCGCCCAACGTGGTGTAAGTAATAAAGACGTTGATCGATGACGGCGGTTGTGTATCTTCACTTGTGCCCCAGCCGAATTTTGTGACCCAGATAGGTGTACTGCTGTCACCGCTCGCGATCATAATCTGTCGGTAGTCAGCGAGTGTGTTGCGGAAGAAAAAGCTCGGTGATTCGTAGTGGGTTTCCACGCCTACAGGAGCGACACAGCATTCTGAATCGGGGGGATTTGCCCATCCCAATGGATGCGCTCCAACTGCATCGCTGACTTTTGCTAATCCGCTGGTATAAAGATCTTTCAGGAATTGACGATCATCAGCGGCGTTCACTTTGTCGTTAAACCCTGTGGGTGCGAGTCCCGCGCTGATAACGACAGCACTGGGGTCAACCGCCTTAATCGCAGTATATGCCGCGTTCAGCAGTTCCATGTAGCTGGTGACACCCAATGGATGCACCTTGCTATTCCATTCACGCCGTAGATTCGGTTCGCTCCAGATTTCATAAGCTTGTACTTTGCCTGTGTATCGTTGGGCGAGTGCTGTTACAAAGGTCGCATAGTCCGCGACATTATCCGGTGGGCCATTCTCATCAGTCGTAGTACGTGCCCATACGGGAGCAGCCGTAACTGTAAACAGGATATTCAGACCCGCATCGTGCAGTGAGTTGACAATTGTATCCAGTGTGCCGAAGTCAATCTGACCCTGCGCGGGTTCAAAATCGCGCCAATTGATGGTCTGCTTGACCCACTTCATACCCAGATTAGTGATATCGCTGGTTAATGAAGCCACATCTTTGTCCACTAGAAAAGCCTCAACACCGTAGCTGAAACCATACCCTGTAACAGTACCACCGCCCTGCCCAGTCTGCGCGACCTGAGCGGGGGCTTTGGTCGGGACGACATTTGTGCTTGTTGAACTGCCAGCACCCGGAACCTTTAATATTTGACCAACGTAAATCAGATTCGGGTTGCTCAGATTATTCAGACTGACCAGTTGTGTTACCGTTGAATGTAAACGTACAGCTATGCGGAATAATGTGTCACCACGCTGAACAGTATAAGTGGTCGTTTCAACCGGAATCGCCGTCGAGGTTGGAATCAGTGTCGCAGCCGGTGCGGGGGTAGGCGTTGCAGCCGCTCCAGGTATTTTCAGGATTTGCCCCGCATAAATGAGTGCCGGATTCGTAATTTTATTGGCTTCTGCTAGTGCCTGCACAGTTGTGTGATAGCGCAGCGCAATGCGAAAGAGAGTTTCGCCGGGTTTGACTGTGTATGTTACTTCGTTAGCGGCAGCCTGTGTTGGAGCAGCAGTTGGGGCTTGCGTAACTGCTAGAGGTTGAACTGCGGAAGTATCTTCTGTGACTTCGGGCGTTACTTCCTGCGCAGCGACCCAGTTTAACGTCAGGAGGGAAAAAATAACAACTAGTAAAAGTTTTGCGACGGATTTTCTATGTCGCATTGGGTTTTCTCCTTAAGCGGTCATGAAAAGGCGGTTTCTATTGTGTTATACCTGTGCATATTACACCGATCAGGCGCATAACGCCAATCACTTGCGTGCTATAATGCATACGAATCAGTTTGTAGTAAGAAATAGCTGGATTATGACTGCTTACATTTCATCTTTTATCCTTCTTCAAAGATCTCTTTTCTTCCGGTGGCTCGCGCTGATGATTGGGCTATCTTTGCTGATGTTGGGCACTACTACGCCAGCATCGGCACAATCCAAATCGTTATTCTGGCGACGATGGGATGTGTTGATTAACAACGTCAATACGTCTGCTAATCAATTCGATGTCACCGAGAGTTATGACATAGATTTTTCCGGATCGTTTAGTTATGGGATAGCAGTTATTCCTATGACGAACCTGGATGACATCCGTAATGTGCGGGTTGCTCAGGCTGGACGGAATCTACGCGAAAACTGCTCTGGCTCTGCCGGAACATATTGTGTCGAAAACACCTCGGATGGCTTATCGATTACCTATTACTTCTTCCAGCCGATTACAAATGACAGTGCAACCTTTGATATTAGCTATACCGTTTATGGCGGGTTGCGTATTTACAGCGGTGGCGATCAGTTATGGTGGATTGCTGTTCCCTCCGATCACTTTGGTTTTTCGATTGGTAGCAGCACAATTACGGTGCAAATGCCACAAGGTTATGCCCCGCGTGAGGGCGTTGATCCGGTGGAAACCTATGGTGTGCCCGGTACGGTGAATGTGAACGGCACGACTATCACCGCTACTGCCAACACTCAGATTACAGGGGATAATTCCTTCGAAATTCGTGTTCAATACCCGCATAATCCTGCTGCTGTTGCGCCGGATTGGCAGGGTGGTTTTGACACTCAACGCACCTATGAGGCTAATACCAAGCCGTTAGTTGATGTAGGCTTGATTGCGCTCTCGCTTCTCTTGACTCTTGGAGGCCTGATGGGTTTGTACGGCCTCTGGTACACACGCGGACGTGACCCGAAAGTCGGCCCTGTACCTGAATATCTGACTGAGCCACCAACTGACTTACGCCCGGCGGTAGTAGGGACACTCCTTGACGAAAAAGCCGATTTGCGCGATGTCATTTCAACCATCATTGACTTGGCGCGGCGCGGTTATCTGGTGATGGAAGAACAGCAGGAAGATGGACTTTTTGGCATCGGCAAGACCAGCAAGTTCACTTTCAAACGCACAGACAAAGACCTGAATGATTTGCATAAGTTCGAACAGCGCATGATGAGTTCGCTGTTTCGCGGCGGGATGGAGCGTTCACTAGACTCGCTCCGTAATAGTTTTTACGCGGTTATCCCGCAGTTGCAAAATGATCTCTATGATGCCTTAGTTGAAGAAGGACTTTTTACCACCAAACCCAGTACTACACGAGCGATGTGGAGTTCATTGGGTGGGGTTTTGTTGGCTATTGCATTTTTGATCGGCTTTTTTGCGCTTCCCTCGCTGGAAGATGTCAGTGGATCGTTGATTTGCCTGCCACTTGCTTTCGGCCTGGTAGGCTTGGTCGCGATGATTGTCGGACAGCATATGCCTGCCAAGACCCGCAAAGGTGCGGAAGATGCCGCCAAGTGGAATGCTTTCCGCGAATATTTGCGTAATCTGGAAAAATACACAGATGTGGAATCGGCTTCCGCATATTTTGATCAATACCTGCCTTTCGCCATTGCTTTCGGCTTTGACCGTTCATGGGTGCGGCGCTTTAGTAAATTGCAAAGTGTGCCGATTCCGCCTTGGTACTACCCCACCTATCTGGGTGGCCCCTATCACCGCGGCTATATGGCTGGAACTCCCTTGTCGCATCCTTCCATGATGGGTGGTAGCGACATTACTGGCGGCCTGGCACATGCTGGCAGCGGCGGCATGTCACTCAACGACGTATCTGGGAAAATAGGTGGCGGTCTGGAAAATATTTCCAGCGGCCTCTCCAATATGCTGGAATCAGCAGGCCGTGTCATGACCAGTCGCCCACAGCAGTCCGGCGGCAGCGGACGCTGGAGCAGCGGTGGACGCAGTTGGAGCGGCGGCGGTGGACATCGCGGCGGCGGCAGTGGCGGCGGCAGACGTGGTTTTGGATAATGGCATTTCCTGAGAAAACACAGAGGAGCAGTAGATGAACCAAGGACGCTTAGTTGGCATTATCCTGATTGTGATCGGATTTGGCATTACAGTAATTGCAGGCTTGTGGCTGGCGGTACAAGTATCCGGAGGCAGTCTGAATGCGGGGGGTGCCGTAGTAGGCGCGGGGCTTGCTTTTATCCCGGTAGCACTGCTGGTTGGTTTTGGTATCTTCATGTATGTGCGCGGCGGTCAGGAAGCTGTCGAAGAATCCAGTATGCATCAGCAGCGGGAATTGCTCGATATTGTCAAAAGTCGGGGACAGGTCGCGGTTTCTGATTTGGCGGTTGAAATGAATGCTAATGTGGATACGGTCAAGAGCCTTCTCCACCAATTAGTGGGGTTGCAGGTTTTTAGCGGATACGTAAACTGGGAGAAAGGCATCATCTATTCATCAGATGCCAGCAAATTGCGAGCTGGTGGGGAAGGGTGTCGTGACCTGCAAGTTTTGCGGAACCGAGTATTTTCTGACCTGACCGCTTATAAAAACGGGACAATATTTGTGGTTGATTTGTATGAAGAAATGGTCAATAGGCGAACTGCCTTAGAACGGCTTGCGGCTCGTGTGCCGGGTTTTGCGGAGTATTTGAATAAGAAAGCGCAGCGCACCGCAGACCGTATGCTGCGCGATTACATCGCCAGTGAACTGAGCAAGCGTATTCGCCATTTTGTCGCGCTGGAAAAACAACTTCTTGATGCTCATGGAATGCTCTACATGAGCAGGACGCGCAGCGCTAAAGCCAAGTTGCATCTTTTTTATGAGCATGTGAAGATAGCTGCATTCAGTTATTCCGGTCCATTTGAAAACGGAAAAATTCGCCCCGATGAACTGGAGAAGCTCTACCATTTTGATGAGGCCCAAATCCGCTTTGTAGATCAATTGGATGAGGTATTGAGCCGACTGTCAGAGGCGATTCAAGGCCAGTCGGATATTGAAGAAGCCATTGCTGCGGTGCATCAACTCGCAGTTGATGCAAATGAGTCTTGCTCACGGCGCGAATCGGTTCTGACCCAATTCAGCAAGTGGGTATAAAATAAAGCAAACATCATAGAGGAGACTGATTAACAATGCCACGTATTATTGATGTCGTTGACC
>JBGAGR010000171.1:0-17318 GCA_044226645.1 Aggregatilineales bacterium | reverse complement strand
GCGGGCTATAAACGTATCGGTTCACTGACGCTCGTACCGGAGTCACAGGCTGAAATTGAGCGAGAACAGTTAGCCACACGCGCGAAATTGGGCGTAAAGCCGGAAATCTGGTCACCGGAGGACATCAAGCGGCATTATCCGTATATCGAAATCGATGATCTGGCGTTCGGCATCTGGGGCGCAGAAGATGGCGAGATCGAAGCGCAGGCGATGATGCTGGGTTATAAGGACGCGGGGAAACGTTTGGGGGTGGACGTGTATCAGGGCGTTAAAGCCACTGGAATCAGCGTTCAATCCGGGCGTGTGACGACTGTGCAGACGACAGACGGTGAAATCGCGACACAATGGGTGGTGAATGCGGCGGGAGCTGATGCGGCGCGGGTCGGAAAATGGGTGAATCTCGACCTGCCGATTGATAACCGGGTGCGGAATATTTATGTCACCGCGCCGTTTTCGCAGATGGGCGAGACTATGCCATTCGTCTATGAATCCGGGCCGGACTGGTATTTCCGCCGCGAAGGGCCGGGGATTCTGTTCGGGATGGGCAAGCGCAAATTGGATACGGCGGCGATGGCGATTGACTGGCCTTATCTGGATGAGGTGATGGAATTCGCGCTGCATCGCGTCCCGGTGCTGGGAGAGGCGGGAATCGCCAGCGGGTGGTCGGGGATTCGTCCACTCACGCCGGATGGTCGCCCGATACTTGGCGCGGTGGAGGGGTTAGAAGGTTATGTCAACGACTGCGGCTGGGGCGGTGAGGGGATTATGCACTCACCCATCGGTGGGCAGCTTGTAGCAGAATGGATTCACGACGGCAAAACGACGACGTTTCCGATAGAGCCGTTTTTGTTGAGACGGTTCAATAAAATGTAAGCAAAAACCACAGACTTAGGGTTGGAGCAAATAATGGTCAAACATTCTTCATCGAATATAGAATCGAGGACTAGCAAGGCTTCTACAGGATGGTTGAGCATTTCATTGGCTATTCTATTTACCGTATTCTTGCTGCTTCTAACTGTATTTGGCGTATTAATGCCCGAAGTCGTAGGGAAAACAGCGGTAAGCACGATTCCGCTGTGGTGGATTGTCTTACTATATACTATTCTTACGTCAGCATCATCGCCGACATTGTTAATTGTTGACGACTTTGGGCTTCAGCTTCAAATTTGGTGGTGACAAGTCACTTTATCTTGGCATGACATAGATAAGGTGGTCGAATATAAGAATCATACGTTTGTCTTTTCCAAAAAATTACCGCTTATCAGCCTTTTGCAAGGGATAATGCTATTCCGATTTAGACGATTATTTTCGATACATTGGAGAAGAGAAAACTACAGAATGGTTGTCGATATGATGAGGGCACACTTGGGTAGTAAGTTTGAAAGAGTTTAAGTCTTGGTGACTCAATGTGGGTATTATGCACCCGCCCATCAGTGCGCAGTTGGTGGCGGAATGGATTCACGATGGAAAAACAACGACATTTCCGATAGAGCCGTTTTTGCTGGGGCGGTTTTATAGAGGTTAACAAGGACTATTATACCCAACATGGTGTTCCAAGTTGGATAAGGAGAATTCATGATAAAGTTTGACGAGACAGATTTATTGATGATATTTGACGAAGACACTTCATCGAAAAGTGAGAGCGAGATCGGTTTTCACAGTTACAAATACACTAGAGTTGATAACACAGCCATATCTGTGGGCTTCAACAAATTTGAACATACAAGACCGATATGGATTCTTGTTGGTATTGGTAAAAATTTGAACATACAAGACCGATATGGATTCTTGTTGGTATTGGTAACATTACTAGCCCCGCTGTGAGACTAAACAATTGCGAAGCAATTCGGGTGTTAGACACTAAGAAAAAGCAGTTTGAAATACTAATCAGTTCTAGCCCCTCTATGAGATGTTTTGTAGATTTGAATGGGGATAATATTATTACAATTGAGCATACAGACTGAGTGGTGCAATACTAGCATTCTGGTTTTCGTGCAAGTTCGCATCATCACAGGCGGTGAAGGAATCATGCACTCACCCATCGGTGGACAGTTGGTGGCGGAATGGATACACGATGGAAAAACAACGACATTTCCGATAGAGCCGTTTTTGCTGAAGCGCTTCAGCAAAGGACTAAATACATGACGTACATCAAGGAAAAACACGATTTCATCAATGAAATCATCAATCATATACGTCAGAAAATTGAAGTTCTCGAAAACGTGAAAGAAGTGGAGGTGAAAATTTTATTGAGCTACCCTCTGCGAAACGATAATCCATCGGTCAGGGTGATGTTTACAAGCCCAAATATCTTGGCGGAAGCAGGCTTTTGGAGCGGTAAAACATTTGACACGTTAGCATATCAGATTGACGAAAATGAAGTTCTATTTGGCGAGGCTGGCTATTTTTCGTCGTTGGATGAGGTCGATAGTCATATAGAGAAACTTGTGTCACTCTTTATCCCTGACAGCCCTAATTTGCGATAAAAAATAGGCTGTGTGACGCAACCTATTTTCGAGAAGTTCAAAGTTGAAGCCTATAGTGCTTGTGCTTCATTGGGCAATCATCTCAGCAGTTTGAAGTTTTGGATTAACCCCACTGGCTACGGTTCCCCTGCGACGTGACGCGCCGACCTTCGTATTTATTGACTTTGGAAAAAGCCCGAACGACAACGGCAGATAACATGAGGCGATTAAGGCGGTGAGGCGGGCGATTTTGCGCAGGTTTTTCATGAGGCGGTGTATCCTCTCGTTTGCGTTTATTTAGCACTCAGGATACGCCTGATCTCACCTCGCGGTCATCCGACGAAATAAGGATTTCATCTCCGTCGAAAGGCGGATTGAAATACTTCTCCTATTGTACAGCCATCCAACTAAAAATGGGCTGTGTGACACAACCCATTTTTGAGAAGTTCGACGCGCATCGGTCAAGATGGCGCGGGGTGAATGCCCTAGTAGCCCCACTGGCTGGGATCGCCCTGCGAGGTGATGTGCTGACCTTCGTATTCGTTCACTTTGGCGGAGGCCGGAACGACAAAGGCAGACAGCACGACGATCACTAACACGGCGAGCAGGACGATTTTGCGCAGGTTGTTCATGAGGTATGTATCCTTTCGTTTGCGCTTATTCACGTCCTCAGAATACGCCTAAGCTCGCCTCAGCGTCATCCAGCGAAATAGGGATTTCATCTCCGCCGAAAGGCGGATTGAAATACAGCAGAAACTTATGGCGGTGGTAAGGTCGTCTGGACAGGCAAGCCGGAACAGTCGCCCGCAGTGTCCACCACGTCGGAACGCACCCAGGCATCGAAATACCCCAGCTTATACCACGTCAAACCATCCGTTCCTATGGCTTGAGAAACAGGCGTAACGGGCGAGTCCTTGCCGACCTGCGCACTGACTCTCACTCCATAATTCAGACCGGGGCCTAAGCGAATATTGACTGGCTTCGAGGATGTCACAGAGCAGACAGCGGCGGATTCTGGTGTGGTTTCCGACGCTAATGTAGCAATCGCAGCAGATTCGGATGAAGTATTCATAAAGGCAGCAGCAAAAGTGACCCACAAGCAGGCTATCCCTAAAAACAGGTATTTCAATGTGGGCAACGTATGTCCTCCTGAGGAACGAACGACTACCTATCCGAAGCAGGTAAGCATTCTCCTCACAAAATCAGAGCATTCCGTCTGTACCCGCGCCGCAGACGAGTACACACACATGCTCACCAGGCGACGGTTTATACTGACCGCAGAGTAAAGCCGCAACCGCTGCTGCTCCGCTCAATTCCGCGCCGATGCCCATCTCGAACCACAACCACTGCGCCGCACGGGTCATGTCGTCATCACTGACCAGCACAATGTCGTCCACATGGTCGCGGATCATCTCGAAGTTGATTTGCGCGGAACTGCGTGGGGCGAGCGTCCCGGCACGGGTGGTGATTGCGGACAGCTCGATGACTTTATCAGCTTCAAGGCTGCGCTTGAGGGTCGGTGCGCCGATGGGTTCGATGCCGATGATGCGGATATTGGGCTTAAGCAATTTCGCCGCGCGGGATACGCCGCTGATGAGTCCGCCACCGCCGATGGCAACCAGAATTGTATCAATACCGGGCAACTCATCCAGAATTTCCAGCGCGACAGTGCCCTGTCCGGTGATGACCGTTTGATCGGCAAATGGATGGACATAAGCGAGTCCATCGCGCTCCGCCATCGCCAGCGCTGCCTGATTGGCTTCGTCCCACACGCTGCCTTCGACGATCACCCGCGCGCCCCATTTGCGGATTTTGTCGGCTTTGGCGGTGGAAGTGCTGGTGGGCAGAAAGACTGTGCCGGGATTTTTCGAGAGCCAGGCGGTATAGGCCACCGCGAGGCCATGATTGCCACCGGAGGCAGTGATGATGCCGCGCTGCATCTGTTCAGGCGAGAGCGAGAGGAGTTTATTAACTGCGCCACGCGGCTTGAATGACCCGGTGATTTGCAGGCATTCCAGCTTGAACGAAATACGCGCATCATCCGCTAATGGCTCATTGAGCGGCGCGGCTTCAATCATGGGCGTGCGGCGGATATGGGGCGCAATGCGTGTCTGTGCGGTCTGAAAATCAGCGAGAGAAATGGAATTCATAAGTTATATTTAATCCGGCTGGATGGTTTATGTTTATCATTATAAACTGTCACTCAGCCTCAGGATACAGACCAATCTATCCAGCCGGAGGTACAGTCTACTTTTTCCGTCCGCCCTTGATGGTCGCCTGAAAAGCCTTCAATCCGTCCATATCGCCTTTGACAGCATAAGCAGCTTGCTCTGCCCATGTGCCGATAGTCGGGGCGAGACGCATCCCGGCGGCTTCAACAGCCGCGCGTAAGGTGTCTTCGGATGACGCTGACAATTTGGCGTAGGTCTCGATTCCAGCGGCAATCAGCGCTGTAGACATTTTTGGCCCGATACCTTCAATAACAGTCAGATCATCGGGTTTGGCGCTGGGTTTCGGTGCTGCTTTTTTGGCAGAAGCGGCTTTGGCTACTGGCTCCGGAGGTTCCGGTGGTGCAGTTTTTGGTGCGGGTGGAGGTTCATGCACTTTTTCGACCACAGGCGACGGTGGGGGTGGAGCGGCCTTTTCGACAACTGGTGCAGCTTTTGGCGCGGGAGGTGGTTCGGGTGCTTTTTCGACTGCTGGCGGCGCGGGGGGTGGTGCCGGAATTTCGTGAACTGGCGGTACGTAAGCGGGTGGGGCGACTGAGACTTCGGCCTGACTTGACTCATAACGTCCCATTGCCCAGGCCAAGAACGCAACCAGTGCCAAAGCCAGCGCAGGCCACCAATCGAGCGGCGCAGCTTCCTGCACAGCGTAATTCATTGCAAGCATTACCGCGAGAACCAGTGCCGAAACCGACAGGAGTGAACGTGCGGAACGATCCATAATGTCCTCCCCGTTATGAAATATATTTCTGTTGGAATTATTGTAACGCGGTTATCAGCTTTTGGCTGGTTGGAATTAGCGGGAAAATTCTCCTATATAGGCAGTGCCATCCTGCGCGCCGGGAACATCCGATAAAACCGGGAAGCGATTGAGGTCGGGATAGGTGTACCAGCCGACATAAACTTTGTAGGTTCCGGTGGCGAGATCAGCCGGGAGATTCAGGTTAAAGGTTTCGAGCCATTGAGTGCCTGCCGCATGTGCGCCCAATGTGTCATCCGCACCTGCGACCTGATTCCCCTGCTCATCCAGCACCTTGACGAAGCGGATGTCCTGATCGGTCACAGGCTGGTTGAACCGCCACCACAGTGCAAGGCTGGCTGACTGCGGCGATAAAAATGAACCTGCGAGCGATACGCCACGATCAAATTCTATGAGCGAAAAAGTCGCAGGCGCAAAGTCCGTGATTGCCAGATTTTCAATATTCAGCGCGGCGCATTCCTGCATAATGGGATCATGTTCCGGGCAGGCGAGATGATTAGCAAGCGTCACGGCATGATAGCCAGCCGCTTCGAGCGGGACGAATATATTCAGCGAATTATCGCCTGACCACTGGTTCAACAGTTGATTATCGAGGCGGAAATCGACTGCCTGTCCATCGGTTACGGCTGTACCTGTCAGCATCGCCCAACCACTTTCAGGCGCGTAGACAAAGCCTTTATTTGGCTCAACGAATGTCACGAACTGAGGTTTATTCTCTGGCTCTGGCACATCAAACAGTGCAATCCGGTCATCTTCATAAAATGGCGAACCCAAATGCTGGCGCACCGAATCGGCTAAGGTCGCATCATAGGTTTTGTGGACGATAACCACATCAACCCCTGCATCTTTCAGCAGCACGGGGTTAAGCGATTGCTGCAAAATCGTCAATTTAGCGGGACTAACAGGTGTGGAGCGTGTCACCTGTCCGGCAATCATCGGCTTCTCGTGGGCGGTTTGCAACCACAAAGCATCTTTAGCGGCGAGGACATTATCCCAGGGGAGATCATAGACAGCGCGGACATCAGCGCGTTTCGAGAGATCATAGACGGCCTGTGGAATCTCGGCGGAGTAGGTCGGCATAGGCCAGAAGGACTGGTATTCGAAGAGGACGAGGAGCGTGAGGAGAAGGAAGGCTAAAGTGCTGAGTGCTGAGTGCTGAGTGCTGAGAGGAAGAAAGTTCCTAGTTCCTAGCGCAAAGTTCCTAGCATTGAGAAATTTGAAACGAGAGCCTGAATTTTGCGCTAACGGCTGACGGCTGATAGCTGAAAATATGATGGATGTGCCATAGCCTGACAGAACAGCAACAGCTAAGGCTAAAAGAAAATCGAAGCGTCCGGGAGTCCGAGCGAGGCTGAATCCGGGCAAGTTGTAGAGCAGCGCCCAGGGCAGCGTGATATAGGTCGCGTGTCCATCGACAATGGTTTGCAGGGGGGTATCCAGCACTTTGAGCAGTGGACCGAGCGATAGCAGCCATGCCACCAGCGCGACAATCAACCACCAGCGGGAAATTTTCACTCTCCAAATGGCGACAATGCTCAACAGCGCGGCGATAATGCCGATATACGCCGAGCCTTCGACGATGTTCACACCCAAAACGCGATGGGTGAAATCGAGTTTACCAAACAGAGCATGTTCGAAAGAAGGGGTCACGATAGCGAGTAAATCGGCGCTGTAGCGGACACCGCCTGCCTCGCCTGTATAGGCTGATGTTCCGAAAGTGGCGCTAAAGACAGGGAGCAGAAAAATCAGCAGCGCGGCGCAACCTATGCCGACAGCGAGAATCAAACGAATCAAGGCTTTCCACTGACGGCGAATCAGCAGTGTGAATCCGATGACAAATGCCAATGGCATCACGGCGTAGATGAGTTGGAGTGTATGTCCGAGGGGAACGAGAAAGACGAGAAAGGCAGTTAGTAAAAAATGCTGAATGCTGAGTGCTGAGTGCTGAGAGGAAAGTTCCAAGTGCTGAGAAAAATTCGGAAAGCTGCATAATTTCAGAAGGGCGTAGGCCAGCAGGGGAAGAGGCCATTGGACGAGTAAGCCGCCGTGTCCACCTGCCAGGTGTCCCTGTATGACCGGAGCAGCCATGAAAATGAGGCCAGCAAGGAGGGCGGGGTAACGATGCTCGCCGCCAGACGCTAAAGCGATCCGGCTAGATGGGAATACAAGCCCACTAAAGGGGCTGGAAGATGCTGCACTATTCTGTTCCGAAGATCGCAGGAGTTTTTCAACCAGCCAATAGGCAGCGTAGCCGTTGAGCGCGAGGGTGAGCAGGACAAACAGGTTATAGGCGGCGGGTAACGGCATAAAGAGCGCGAACAACCAGCCGGGGAAAAATTGCAGTGGGTCTGACCAGAGGATGACACCGGAAATACCATCCGGGTAGCCGAGCAGCGGCTGCTGAATGAGCGGCTGTCCATGCTGCAAGGCATATTTGAACCACCAGATATGGCGGGTCATTTCGTGGGCATCACCATCGGCAAATCCGGGGAAATGGCTGCTGAAAACAGTCAACAGAGGCCATGTGATGAGGATGGCGATAAGCAGATAGAACACATAGATGGCGATTGAGGTGCGAGGGAAGCGTTTCATATCGCCATTTTAACGATGACCAGCGGCTTTGTATAGATAACAGCGCGGTTGGAAAGGATTACGACATTCCGACCCAGTTTAATGACTGATTATCGTCTATTTAAGAATTGCATTTTTAATAGACTCGCCGCCTGCATTTGGGGCATACTAAGGGGGAAAACCATTTCGCGCACCCATCGGTTCTGAATATCTATAGTTTGAGTAAAAACTCTATGCAAGCGGTTGGACAATTACCTAATTCCATGAGCCATTATCGTCAGATTTCGATCGCAAATGCCAAATCGTTGTATGAAACTGGATATGGGCAGGGACATGAAAGCTGGATTCGTGCTGTCACCTTCTCTCACGACTCGCAACTGCTGGCTACCGCCGCGAATGACCACAGCGTGCGTTTGTGGGATGTACGCACGCCGCAGCCGCATTTGCTGGCAAATCTGATCGGTCACAGCGCCTCAGTCTGGTCAGCAGCGTTCTCGCCGGATGATCGCCTGCTGGCCTCCTGCGGGAATGATCGCAATTTGATTCTGTGGGAGATCTCATCCGAACCGCACGAATTCATGCGGTTTATCGATCATAATGACCCTGTATACGGTGTGGCCTTTTCGCCGGATGGGCACTATCTGGCTTCGGTCTCACATGACCACACACTGCGACTGCGTGACATCGGCGAGACGGTGAAAACAGGGCGGCTGCGTTCAGCGGTGATGCTGACACATATCAGCCATGTTTATAGTGTGGCGTTTTCGCCGGACAGCCGCACAATGGTTTCGGCTTCACGAGACAGCGCGGTACGGGTATGGGACGTGAGTGGTGAGGACATTCGCCCGCTGCCGTATATGCATCCGAAAGGGCTTTCCGGTCACAAAAGCTGGGTGAATGCGGTAGTTTTCTCACCGAATGGCCGTTTTCTGGCTTCCGCGTCGAATGACCGGACGATTATTTTATGGGATACTTACAGCTTCGAGCAGTTAGCGGTGCTGCAAGGCCATACCGACGGCGTGAACTCGATTACCTTCTCGCCCGATGAACGACTGCTGGTTTCTTCCAGCCGGGATCGAACAGTGCGCGTCTGGGATGTGCTGCAAACCCGCGAATTGAATGTCCTTCCCCAGCAGCATTCAATCAATTCTGTCGCTTTTGCGCCTAACGGCAAACTGCTGGCGATGGTGGGCGATGACCGGTTGGTGCATCTCTGGGCGGCAATTTAGCCCAACTCGCGCAACCATGAGGGCTTTTTCGGAAAGAGTGTTTCCAGCAGCACGACTGCTTTGGGATTCGCGTAAATATCGGCGTGAATGGTGCGCATATCGTCATAAGTGCGGTAGCCGAACACGACATCCCAGAAGGTATTCCAGGGGAAAACGGCATCGTAGCCATCCTTGCCGCTGATCGCACTGATTTCGGTCACGCAGCCTTTTTCAAATTTGAAGCGGATGCCCTTCTGGTCATGCGAACCGATGCGCAGTTCGCCTGTATAGCGGTGCGCGGCGGAACCTTCCAAATGGCGTTCGAGTACAGTCGTGATGGATTTGAAAAAGGCGATGGAATCAGGCACACGCAAATACCAGGCGTATTCATGCGGACGCAGTGAGCCACCATCGGCATTTCTAACGAGATGATTCAGCGCTTCATGCATCCCTCCAGCAAAATGGAGTACCGCAGGAATATCCCCGTAAAAATCCAACGCCCATGCTTTTACACCACGCAGCACATCTTCAAAGGTAGCGAGATAGGAAGCCTGATCGCCCACAATGTAGGATGTACAGCGGAGATTCCATTTATCGAAGCGTGCGATTACCAGCATCAGAAAACCAATATTTCGCCCCTCAGCGTCCACGATCATCTGAACTGAGTTGTTCATGACTGATCCCGCTCTACGTCCGGCGATTTCATAACGCCATTCCGCCTCGGAGGTTAAATCCGTCAGGGCAGAATGGGGAGCAAAATAATCACAGAAACTCATGAGATCAGGAATATCGGCAAAGGCCGCTGGACGCAGGGTATAGGCAGGTTTGTAACCCGGCGCGGGCGGTTGCAGAACATCGAGGACATAGCTCATATGTCCTCCAAGATCAACCGCCATCGTATAACCGAATTTGCGGTAATAATGAGGAATCCCGGTGATGACCTGTAACTGATGCCCTAATGACGCGCTGCGTTCATGAACGACATCAAACAGCGCTCTAACCAGTCCACGATTGCGATAATCCTTATGTGTGGCGACCAGTTCCGGGCGACCTACTGGTATCGAAATGCCTTCGTAGCGCCATGTCTGCGGAATCAACAGGGTAGCCGACACGAGCATATCGTCCTTCGCCGGGTCAACGACGACGAAAATATCATCCAGCGTAACGTTGGGATGTCCGTTCATCAGGTCGCGCACCCACTCGCGCAGCCCCTCTTTGATGTCTTCCGGGTCTTCTTCAGTGTTGATGCCGGCGTAAAAATCCGGCAGGCGTTCACGGTCAGTAAGCACACCTTCGCTCAACGAGCGCAGAATCAGGCCATCAGGAAGTTGTTTTCTCATGGAATCTCTCAATCTCAAACGAACCCTTATGACCCATTATACACCACACAAGCAGATCAGGACAGACCGCGCAGCCACGATTTCTTCTTCGGGAAAAGTATTTCCAGCAGCACCGTCGCTTTGGCATTGGCGTACACATCCGGCAACATCTGGAATATCTCTTCGGTGGTGCGGTAGCCAAAGACCACGTTCCAGAACAAATTCCAGGGATAGGATACATCGTAGCCATCCTTGCCGCTGATGGGGATAATGTCTTTCAAACGGCCTGCTTCGAATTGCAGGTTGATGCCCTGCAAATTGTAGAAGCCAATACGTAACTCGCCTGTGTAACGATGCGCACCGGAGCCTTCCAGACGCTTTTCCAGTACCGGAGCGATCATTTTCAGAAAACCAATCGTGTCCGGCACACGCAGATACCAGGCATATTCGCGTTTCCGAATGGAACCTCCCGATGAACGATCAACCAAGCGGTCAAGCGTTTCGTGCATCCCGCCGCCGAATGCCAGCATCGCCGGAGCGTAGCCATACATCCCGATTGCCCATTTCTTGAGCGCCTGCATCACATCGGGAAAGGTCGCCAGATAGGAGGTTTGATCGCCCACGACATAGGCGGTACAACGAAATTCATAGGTTTCAGACAGAGAGGTGAGCAGCACGAGAAATCCGACTCCCTGCCCCTGTGCATCCACAATGATCTGATAAGCGGTGTGCGGATAATATTTGGGCAAGCGCGCGGTGATTTCGTAATGAAGCTGTTCCGGCGTGAAAGCATCTGTGAGCAGACGTTCGCGAGAAAAATAATCACTCCACGCCATGATGGAGGATATATCATCCGGTGTGGCAGGACGCAGAGTATAAACAGGCTTGTAATCCGGCGCGGGTTCGTCCAGTGCGGCAAATTGATAAGCTGCGTGCTGACCGAGTTCAACCGCCATGGTGTAACCGAACTGGCGGTAAAAATAGGGAATGCCCGTAATCACCTGCAACTGATGTCCAAGCAACTCACTGCGTTCGTGAATAGCCTCAAAAATCTTCCGTACCAAGCCACGACTGCGGTAATCGACATGTGTCGCGACCAGTTCAGGACGACCTACCGGGACGAGAATATCTTCATAGCGCCATGTTTGCGGAATCAGCAGGGTAGCGCAAACCAGCATGTCATCTTTGGACGGATCGACGATGACAAAAATATCATCGGGTGTAACCGTGGGGTGCCCATCCATGAGGAAGCTTGTCCAATGACGCAGCCCTTCTTTGACGTACTCTGATTCGCCAGCCGTGTTGATGCTGGCATAAAAATCGGGCAGGCGTTGGCGATCAGACACAATATTTTCACTAAGCGTGCGTAGAACCAGACCATTGGGCAATTGCTTCAACATGGGATTACACGTTCCTGTGTGAGCCGTTATGAACCATTATATACCGCCAGGATAGTATTACCAGAGGCACTCCCCGATGTAATGAAATCGTTATGGAAGTCGTCTAAGCTATAGAAATTCTCAAAGTCACTAAGGAAATACCGTTGCAACTCGAAATTGTGCCTTCGCATGATGTAACCCAACTGACCACGCTGCTCAAGGATGCAGACGAAGATACCGCGCGTATTGCGCAAAACATAAAAGACAGCGCGAACACGGCTTATGTCATCTTTGATGCTGATGCGTGTGTCGGTGCGCTGCTGATGTGCTGGCAACCCGACGAAAGCGAAATCCTCTACATTGCCATTGATGAAACCATGCGGGGACATGGTTATGGCAAAGCAACTATCGCGTGGATTATTGCTGAAGCACAGCAGCGCGATGTCCGATCTGTCGTTGTGGGCACAGCGAATTCCAGCCTGGATAACATCGCCTTCTATCAGAAGTGCGGTTTTCGCATGGATGCTGTTCGGAAAGATTATTTTAGCTATCTGACAGCGCCGATTTATGAGGATGGCATTCGCGTTCAGGATATGGTTATGTTTCGCCTGGAAGTCGCTTCTGTCCAGTAAATCAATCAAGTCAGCGGGAATCAATGCGCATGATTCCCGCTGTTGTTGATTAACCATTTGTTCTATTGTACACTGAGTTGGGGAGAGTCTAAGACCCTGCCCTACAAAACACTCTTAACGTAAGGTTTTGTTCCCATGACTGAAACTGTTCTCCGCGACCAATTCCACCGACCCCTGCGCGATCTGCGAATTTCCGTCACAGACCGCTGCAATTTCCGCTGCACCTACTGTATGCCAGCCGAAATTTTTGGCGAGCATTACAAATTTTTGCCCAAAAATGAAATCCTCTCGTTTGAGGAAATCGTGCGGCTGACGCGCATCATTGTGCGGCTGGGAGCGGTTAAGATTCGCTTGACAGGCGGTGAGCCGTTAGTGCGCGAGGAAGTGGAAACGCTGGTTGGAATGCTGCGCGGCATTGAGGGCGTGGATGACCTGACGATGACCACCAATGGCTATCTGCTGCCGCAAAAAGCCCAGGCATTGAAAGATGCCGGATTGGAACGGGTGACGGTCAGTCTGGATTCGCTGGATGATGCGGTTTTCCGTCGGATGAATGGTGGACGTTCGAGTGTGCAAAAAGTGCTGGATGGCATCGCGGCGGCAGAAAAAGCCGGACTCGCGCCGATCAAAATTAACGCGGTGGTGCAGCGCGGTGTGAATGACAATACGATTGTCGATCTGGCACGATGGGCGAAGGATAAAGGTTATATCCTGCGCTTCATCGAATATATGGACGTGGGCAATATGAACGGCTGGCGTATGGATGATGTCGTCCCGGCGAAGGAAATCGTCGAGCGCATTCACGAGGCTATGCCGCTGGAAAAGACCGAGCGCAACTATAAAAGCGAAGTGGCGCTGCGCTATCGTTATCAGGACGGCGCGGGAGAGATGGGCGTGATCGCTTCGGTGACGATGCCCTTCTGCGGCGCATGTTCACGGATGCGCCTGTCGCCGGAAGGCAGCATTTATACCTGTCTGTTCGCTACACAGGGAACTGATTTGCGCGACCCGATGCGGGCTGGCGCAAGCGATGATGACTTAGAGCAAATCATCCGCCAAACATGGGGCGATAGGGTTGACCGTTACAGTGAGGTACGATCCGACCAAACCGAACCGCGCGACCCGAAAGTGGAAATGTATCACATCGGCGGGTAAAAACGTGTCACCGAATCAATTTAGCATAAAGATTAGTTGCTGAATCATTAGGGGTTCGTAAATTTATTATCACTTTATCACGATTTAGCAGCAAGGTGCTTATTTTCGCATTATCATTATTAATGGGGAATGCACTCTGATGTTACGAATTATTACGTGATCGTTGCTATTACAAAACATCCCAGTATGCGTCAGATGCATCCGCTCAATGGACAACAATTAGGATGCATGGGGGCTGTATGCTCAAGCTGTTTACGAGAGTCTCCTTGAGACTATATCTGTTGGGCGCATTTAGTCTGACGCTTGCTCTGCTATTCAATCAACCTCAATTTACGGTAGAAGCCCAAAACGGGGCAGCCGATCTTTCGCTCAAACAAATCACGACCAGCACATCTTTCGATGTTGGCGGAACGCTGACTTATACACTGCTCGTCGTCAATAATGGGCCGAACACAGCAACCGGAATTAAGATTGAGGACAAGATGCCAGATGAGGTTAGTCTCGTTTCCGCAGCATCGAGCCAGGGAACCTGTACGCCCAACCCAACAGGCGCTGCATGTTCACTCAATGATTTACCAGCAGGCGGTTTTGAAACAGTCACATTGACAGTTCAGGGAAATGCGGCGACGCTCATCCTGAATTGGGCCAGCGTTTCCGCAAATGAACCGGATATAAACCTCGGCAACAACTCATCGTATCGAAACACGGTACTTCACAATACGGGCGACACCAACCCTAACATGACCGTGAACATCCCTGTTTTAGTCATGAATGAAGGTCAAACAGTACAGGCCAGTGGAAATCTGACACTGCCCCAGCAAACCGGAGCTTTGTTAAGTGCATCCGTTGGCACACTGAGCCAAACCTACTTATCCGGCGCAGGTGGTGCATGGGGCTGGCAGTACACCGCCGATTTCGACGCACCTCGTAACCAGACTGTGGTTATCAGCGCCGCTGATGGAGCAGGCAGGCAGGCACAAATCACCTTCGAAGTCATGGTGAACAATGTCAATCGCGCTCCGTTCGCGCTGAATGATTTTGTCACAACCAAGCAGGACAAAGCGGTATTTGTAGCAGTTCTGACAAATGATAGTGACCCGGACGGGGACAGCGTGACCACCGCAAGTGTGGATACGCCGCCTCAAAATGGCATTGCACAAATTTATCCCGATAACACCATCATTTATGGCCCTGATGATGGCTTTAACGGCACAGACAGTTTCACTTACAGCATCAGTGATGGTCACGGTGGTCAGAGTTCAGCGCTGGTAACGGTGAGCGTTGTGGCGGCTGGACTGCCCAACACTGCGCCAGCAGCCGGCAACGATCAGTACGGGTCTTTCCGGGATGCTGCACTGACTATCACCGGCTTACAGGTCATGTATAACGACATTGACCCGGATGGGGATACCCTGACATTCACTTCAGTCTCTTCTGTTAACCCGGCGATTGGTTCTGTCGTCCTGAATCCCGACCAGTCGATTACCATCACGCCTGCGTCAGGTTATACAGGCAACCTTGTCGGAACTTATACCGTTAGCGATGGTCGTGGGGGAAGCAGCAGTGCTACCATAACCGTCGCTGTAATTGCGCCAAGCAGCACCAACCATGCTCCAGTTGCGACTGCTGATACGCTAAGTACCCCTAGAAATACCCCGCTGCGTATCAGCCCATCAGACCTGTTAGCGAATGACAGCGATCCAGATGGCGATCGGCTCAGTATCAGCGGCATCAATATAGGGTCGTACTACACGGGGTGGATGGTTCTGAATTCTGATGGTTCTGTCACCTATTTCCCGCCCTACTATTTCACCGGGACATTGACAGGCACGTACCGAATCTCGGACGGACGCGGCGGAACCGCAGCCGGCAGTTTAACGCTTACTGTCGGCGGATAAGCTTCAGTCATTATCCTTAGACATCGGGCGATGATATACACATCGCCCGATTTGCTTTAAAGCCTGTTGAAGCGCGATTATGCTGTCACAAACATCTGTTTCAGACCACGCACCGCTACTGTATTCTGCCAAACCAGTGAATCTGGCTGCAATTTCAGGTTCGGCATCCGTTGAATGAGTGACTCTATAGCGATTTTCCCCTCAAGGCGAGCGAGCGGCGCACCGAGGCAGAAATGAATACCCAGACCAAAGGCCATATGACGATTATCTACCCGCGTGATATCGAGCCGTTCCGGGTTGGTAAACTGCTCCGGGTCGCGATTGATCGCACCGGGCAGGATAAACAAGCCCTGTCCCTTACGAAGCTGCTGACCATTGATTTCCACATCTTCCCGAACAAAACGCCCATAAAATTGCACCGAACCCGCGTAACGCAGCAGTTCCTCGACTGCGCCAACCATAAGCGCAGGATTCTCGCGCAGTAATGCCCATTGGTCGGGCTGATTCAGTAAGGCCAGCACCCCATTGCCGATCAGATGCATGGTGGTTTCGTGCCCAGCGACAAAGAGGAAAATACAATTCGCCATGAGTTCATCTTCACTCAGGGCATCATCCTGATCCTGCGCCAGAATCATGCCGCTGAGCAAGTCGTTTTGCGGCGCTGCTCTACGGAGAGTCACCAAAGCGCGGAAATAGTCGATAAACTTTTGCAGCGCCAGACTGCCACGCTTCATGGCCTCTTCGTTGCGCACCAGATCAACGATTCCAAGCAAATCGCGTGACCATTCCCTAAACTGGGTGCGATCTTCCAGAGGTACCCCCAACATTTCCGCAACGACCATCACGGGCAGCGGGTAGGCAAAATCGGCCATCAAATCAAAGGTTCCTTTTTTCGCCGCCTCGTCAAGGAGTTGGTGAACAATTTGATAGATGCGTGGGCGGAGCTGTTCTATGGTTTGCGGGGTAAAAGCGCGATTAATCAGACCACGCAGACGGGTATGATCGGGTGGGTTTTTCGTCACCATCCATGAACTGAGCAGGAATTCGAGCGGCGTAAGCTTGCCGTTCTTCCTCAATTCCTCTATCGTTTCGGGCGCGCGTCCGGCGGGATGCCCAATATGCGGGTCACGCAAAATCGCTGCGGCATCAGCATAACGGGTCACGAGCCATGTCCCCGGCGGATTCCAGTGAATGGGATCAGCCTCACGCAAGCGGCGATAATACGGATACGGGTCGCGTCGAAAATCAGGACTGGACAAGTCCAAATCAATAGTGGCAGACATGGGCGTGTTCCTCGTTTTTGTGTTAGCTGGTTGTAATTTCTAGAAAATCATAGGGCACATATACAGAGAGAAGCATTAATTATCACGCAAAATTCACAAACTCAAACGAGAAATTTATACAATCAGGGAGTAATAGATTTCACGTTATGCATCATGGATTGCCATTTCGGGCTATGAGCATTTCAGCGCTCAATTTACTGCGCAGCGGGGTATAATCTGAGAGTTGATGTTAGGAATATAAAACGATTAGGCTGCTCCATTGGATATTTCTACCCTGCTTGTGCTCCTGATTCTGGTCGCGGCGATTGGCCTGGCGGTCTACCGCAAATTGCAGCGCGATTCCGAGGAATTCAGCCGCCTGTATAAACCTGTTGATGAAGCCCTGCTCGACAGCAGTGATTTGGAGGGAACATTGACCTTCGA
>JBGAGR010000170.1:0-17475 GCA_044226645.1 Aggregatilineales bacterium | reverse complement strand
ACCCTCGCCATTCCCCGAAGTATTGCAGGTGTCGTTGGCGAATAATTCGACCCGGTAGGTTTTATTCGGTGCGCTGTTGAGATGTCCATTAATCAGCAGTTGATTATTGGTTCGTTCGACATCGGTCAACACCGGATAATTTTGCAGCTCGTTCTGGCCTGTATCGGCATCCCCATCATCATTCGGCGTAACCCCGTCCGCGTTCAAATCAATCCCTAACCCTGTGTTTGAGTGAATCGAATTTCCTTCGATAGCAATTTTCGTAGATAAGTCTTGCACTTCGATGCCGATTCCATTAAAAGCAATCAGATTCCTATCACCAGGATTCGTCCCACCAATGACATAGCCTTGAGTGGGATAGTACAGATTGCCTTGCTTCCCGCTCACTTGAATCCCGGCGACAGTATTTCCAATAGGCTGTGTTCCGGTGACATCCGTGCCGATATAATTTCCCCGGACTAAAATATTCAGCGGCACATCAAGAGACGTAGCAGCTAAAAATATACCGATCTGGTTGCCGGAAATGATATTCCGCGCCGATGGATCGGTCCCGCCAAAAATAGTATCCGTACTGCCCCCAATAAGAATGCCATAATTCTGTGTCCCTAATGCAGCGGTTCCGGCAGGATTGGTTCCGATAGCGTTGCCTTCAATTACATTATCATGCGATCCATTACCGATGAAGATACCAACCCCGTGATTACCGGAGATTACATTATTTCGAACGATGTTGTTGCTGGAGTTATGGCGAAGTTCGATCCCATTGCCAGTCGTTGGAACAGTTGGTGGAACATTTTGTCCATATCCGTTGCCCGGAGCGGATAAGCCATCGGCTGCAACACCGATGTAATTATCTTCAATAAGGTTATTGGAATTGCCCCCAAAGATAATTGCCCCATAAGGGTAGTTGATAATCGATAACCCGCGTATCGTATTGCCATCAGCATAAGGCCCCATAGGAAAAGCATCAGAAAATGCCACTGGATTATACGGGTCGCCTGACAATTCAATTAAGGGTGTACCGCTGTAACCGGGTTGGGTAGTTCCATCAATCATGACCTGATACACAATATTAAAGCCGAAGCGAAAATGAATATGGTGGATACCCGCGCCGGGGATATTAAATTGGATGATGCTGTAATCCGGGTCGGCATTGGCGGCACGGACTGCCTCGACCATGCTGCAATCCGCATCGCATACGTCGGGGATTGGGTCGCCATCGGTGGTAACAACGAAGATAGGGTGAGGATAAACCCGATGAGCATACAGTAGCGACGAAGTGCGACCATAAAAACAACCTTTTTGGTGAGCAGCTAAAGAGCGAGTTAACCTGCTCATTAATCTCACTCTAATATTACAATTTAGCTCTCAGGTCGTCAATTTCCGCTTTGCCTATCACGCGGTAATTGTGTTCTTTTACAATTCGTTGTCCTGCCATAGCGCCCTGATATTGAGGACTAACTTCTGTAGCTACCGCACAAAGTATTGACTATACTATCAATGCTATTGAAGTATGGTTAGGAATGATGGTATATATGACGTTATATTTCCGCAGGATCAGATTCTTTGTCCTGTTGAGTGGAATCGCTTTTTTACTTTTCTCTCCCAATATATTTCTTAATGCCGCTGCTGCTGATAACGCCGCATCTCCTCAATTCCAGCAGGATCAAAATAACGACCCTGTTGGAATCAGCATCCCGCTGCCATTGGAGAATGGAATCAGTCAAGTAGGGGAAGTCCAGGCAAATGCCAACCTTCGCTACACCTTTATCGAGTCCTGGGGGAATATTAGCAGCGTCTACCCAACAACACCCGGTAATGTTTACCACGACATCGCTGCTGCTGATCCTTTAGGCACGACAGTGAAATATGTGGCAGTCAAGCCGCTTGACCCCGGCGCGAGCTGTCACATCACCAATGCGAGTCTTAGGGTTGCCTGCTATCTCAATTCGATTCCCGTTGGAGGTCAGATTCGACTGCGTTTTACGGTGGAATATGATCCCATCGCCATCTCCTTCTCAACGACTTTGACGAATTTTGCTGCACAGGTGTTTGGGCCTTATCTACACAACCTTGCAGTACAGGTTAATCAGATTGCCTTTGAGGAACATCTCTACCCGGATGTCGCTTCCTGGTCATTACTGCCGGAACCCGGCGCAAAAACTGTTGAAGGCAACATCATACGGATCACAGCCGAGATTCAGAATTTCAGCAGTGTTGCGCGGAATGTGATCGTCCATTTCACGGATGTGAACGGCAATATCGTCCTCAACTCAACAGCCTACAGCTTTGATCCCTGGCAGCTACGCGATGACATTCGGTTTGAATGGGACACATCGGGTTATGCCTGGTCGAAGAGCGGCGGCGCGGATTCGGATCGCCAGATCAGGGTTAGTGTTAGCATATCGGGAGAAGAAGTCAACAATAAGACACAGGACATCACCGTACAACCACGCCCGATTATTCTTGTCAGAGGCTTGGGTGCAGCCACCGACGGCAGTATAACGAAGCTGAAGCCATTTCTGTTGGCTAACCATGATGGTTGGACTGGACGCATCTATGAGGCAGGCGACGGAACAGTCCCCGGCATGATTGATATGGGCGATAGTCCGGCTTCATCTGCGTCGACAGGAAAAAACATTGCGTGGAACGCGGCTCAGTTAGAAGGATATATTGAGGGTATTCGGCAGCAGGAGAACGCATGGCAGGTAGAAGTGATCGCCCATTCGACAGGCTCATTAGCCGTTCGACAGTATATTCAGACTTACCTGCCTGATGAAGCAGCACTCCCGAATAAGCCTCCGGTTCGGAATGCGGTTCTGATCGGCGGACCGAACCTGGGTTCCCTGTTGGCAAATCATCTGGTTGATGGATACATCTGGAAGCAAAGACTCCTCGGTGATGCCATCGGTTATGGCACAGCCTGGGATGCTCGGACGAACTGGGTGACGAGTATATTCAATCCCCGTGTCACCAACACCAATGGCGTTCAATACATTGTGATTTCAGGGGATACCGATGAAGTAGTTGGCTACCAGAGCGGCCTCGGTCAGCTTGATTCCGGCGCACTTATCAGTAATTTTGCGTCTGCCAAGCTTTATCGAGTCATGAACTGCGGTGACGACTGTCACGGTGGAACGCTGCTGAATGAGCCAGTCTATAACAGCGCCATTCGTCCAAACCTGATTAGTAATCCGGGCGGATTTCATACCAACACTGCAAATGCCCTCATCCCACAGGAAACCGAAATCGTCATAGGCAGCAGGGATGCCTTCACGGCTGAACTTGCACAATCGAACACCCCACAGGCGGTTATCGGAGTCTCCGATCTGCTGCTTGCGCCGAGTACGAGCGTGAATTCCGATTTTATGGTGCCAACGGCTGCCCGTATGGGGATCACGCAATATGTTGAAGCAGGTTTGAGCTACAGCGTTTTTGACCCCAACGGTATTGAGCAGCACAATCGTGCGCCATCTGCTGAAGGATCATTACGAGACCCTTCATTCAATAATCCTGTGGCTGGACTTTGGGAGATTCAATACACCAACACCAGCGCAAACCCGATCAGTGTGGAGTATATCGTCTGGGTAGAAGGCAATCCGCTCACATTTGGTTTGTCAGCCAGCCAGAATCAGGGCTTCATGACCATAACAGGCCGCTTTTTGAACGGAAATGCCCCCATTACAGGCGCGACAATAAGTGCTGATCTTATCGATAGCAACGGTCTAAACCTCAACACCTATACTCTGCTGGACGACGGTTTGCATGGAGATAATCTGCCCAACGATGGCGTGTATGCGCTGCGCATTGGCGGTTTGACTGGCGGGGATTACTCCATTGCTGGCTCGGCAAAGAAAGGCAGTGACATGCGCGTCGATAACGCGGTAATCACCATGCCGGAACAAGGGTCAGCCGATGCGCCAATGCGTAATTTCTTCATCACACCGGATATTTCGCTCACATGGAATAGCCTAAATACAGCCGCCAGCTATCAGATTGAAGTAGATGACAGCGGCGATTTCAGCGCACCCCTCATCTACGGAGAAACAGTGCCTTCCAGTCAATTGGCGGTCTCATTCACCGTTCCGGGCGACGGCATTTATTACTGGCGTGTCCGGGCGCTCTACGCAAATGGCAGCATGTCGTCTTGGAGTGATGTCGAAACTTTTACTGTAGATTTACCCTGATACTGTCTATTCAGCGGCGCGTCCGGATTATCGTAGATGCGCCGCTTGGCGATATTCCGTTTACCCACTCAGCGCTTGAATCATCTGGCGGAAGGCGCTTTTATAATCGCTGGTGAAATCAAAGCGAGGGCTGCGGCGGATGGGGTCGGGAGGATCAAGCGGCGCAAGCTGGGCAATCACGATGCGCTTGCCTTTCGATTTGAAGAACTGCCACGCAGCCTGCACGCTGTCCGCGTCAATTGAGCCGGGGGACAGGATATAGACCATGCGTGAGCACTCGGTCAGTGCGGGGTGAACACCGCTCGCCCAATGGACACCATTTTCCTCATGCAGCCAGATAGCGATGCCAGATTTTTGCAGATCGTCCGCCAGTTCTTCCGCAAAAGCGATGTCCGGTTCGGCAAAAGCGATGTAGGCCGTGTCCTGTGTCAGCTTGGCGCGGCTGGATGAACCGACATGCACTGCATCCGGGCGCGACTCCTTGCTGTGGGCGTTGGTGCGACCCATACGGAAAACTGTCCCGCCGCATTCCGGGCATTCGCCGCGTGTAGCCGGCATTCCCCGCCGTGTCCAAACCGGCTTGGGATGCTCGATTTCGACGGTTTCCTTACAGCGGACGCAGTACCCCTCAATCGGGTCGTCTTCTTCGTTATAGTATTCGGCGTGGTCGTTCACCGGCAGCACTCCATAGATGACTTGTATTAAGTGTATTGTAGCCTCATTTTAAAATTCGCTCTAGAATAGGTTTTCGATAGGCACATTTCCCCTTGCTATCTGCTATCAGAACAAAAGTCTGTAACCCTGTTTAAATTCTGGATACATCGCCGTTACTTCCAAATTGACAGCTATTAAATTCAATTACTGTCCCGGTTCATATTGCCGATTAACCCATCGCGTAGATTTATGCTGGTCTGTCTGATAGAGTCAACATACTCGTGAGAAGTTTCACACAACACAGACCAATTTGAGACAGGCATTATGCCGCTGTGGGAGATTGATTTTTAATGATAGCTGCACTGTTAATTGCATTTCGGGAAGGGTTGGAAGCCGCCCTCATTATTGGTATTGTTTTCGGCTACCTGAAGAAAACCGGGCAAACCGCCTACCGTCGTCAGGCGTGGATTGGTGTGTTAGCGGCTGTCGTGACATGTATCGCTGTCGCCGTGGGCATTCAGATCATTGGCGCGGAATTGGAAGGTGCAGCCGAGCAGATTTTTGAAGGCACGACCATGCTGCTGGCCGTTGCTTTCCTGACATGGATGGTCTTTTGGATGCGCTACCAATCGCGCAACATGAAATCCAGTCTGGAACAGGAACTTCAGCGCGCACTCAACGCCGGACAGGGACGCGGTATGATGGCCGTGACTTTTCTGGCGGTTTTCCGCGAAGGTGTTGAACTAGCGCTGTTCCTTTCGGCGGCGGCCTTCGCCTCGAATGGAGTGGATACATTGGTCGGTGGTGTCGCGGGGATCGGCATCTCGGCACTGGTCGGTTATCTAATTTATGCCTCGGTAGCGCGGCTTAATCTGCGCCGTTTCTTCAGTGTGACCAGCTTTATGCTGCTGGTATTCGCCGCTGGATTGTTCGCGCTTGGCATTCACGAATTCCAGGAAGCTGGACTGCTGCCCACTATCGTTGAACATCTGTGGAATATCAATTACCTGATCGACGAAAATTCGGCTGTTGGTCAACTGTTAAAAGCAGTCATCGGCTACACCAGTAGTCCTTCATTGCTACAGGTCGTTGGTTACGTGGCTTACTGGGGTTTCGCCCTGTTCGGCATCCGCTGGCTGGTGGATCGCAAAATCTCTCGTACATCTGCTGCTCCTGTAACGGCCAGCGCTACCGCCTAAACTGTCACATCATAGACATCATGAGAGCGAGTCCACTGACTCGCTCTTTTTTGTCTTCCCCGTTTTACCTTTTCCCTCTACACTATGCCTTATGACGAACACCATTCAATCTGCTCTGCAATCCGCCAAAAAACGCATCCAACCCGCTTCTGATTCTGCCGCACTGGATGCACAGGTTTTGCTGGGCGAAGTCCTTCACGTAGATCGCGCTTATCTGTTGGCACACTCTGAGCAAACCCTCACGTCGGAGCAGGACGCACATTTTGTCGCGTTGGTCGAACGCTGCGCTGCTGGAGAACCATTAGCCTACATTCTTGGCAGACGCGCGTTTTATGACCGGGAATTCATCGTCTCTCCGGCGGTACTGGTTCCGCGCCCGGAAACCGAACAGCTTTTGGAACTGGCGTTGGATTTTGTGCGGGGGATGGGGGGTGAGGATAAAAACGTTGTCGACGTTGGGACAGGCAGCGGGGCATTAGCGGTCACGCTGGCGGCGAACTGTCCACAGGCTGCCGTCTATGCCAGCGACATCAGCCCGGATGCGCTGGACATCGCCCGACGCAATGCCCAGATGCATCGGGTGCAGGTGCAATTTTTTCAGGGCGATTTACTCGCGCCGCTCATCGCGCAAAATCTGCAAGTCGATCTCATCATGGCAAACCTGCCCTACATCGCCAGCGATGAAGTACCGACCTTAGCGGTCAGCCAGCATGAACCGCTGCTGGCATTGGATGGTGGCGCGGATGGGTTGGATTTGGTACGGCGATTATTGGAGCAGGCTCCCAAAGTCTGGAACCCCGGCGGATTAATGCTGCTGGAAATTGGCGCTTCACAGGGAGATGCTGCCAGCGCCTTAGCAAAAACAGCATTCCCGCAGGCAGAAATACAGGTCTTGAAAGATTATGCCGGATTAGATCGCATGGTGAGCGTGTACCAGAAATGATGCCGCCGACACACAAGGAGTCGGCGGCATACCGTTGGGGGAGTCGGGAATATAGCTAGTTTGGTGTTACTTTTGGCGTTCACCGTTATCTAGTTTTAGTATAGGGTTACATCCTTCCAAAATAGAATTGAGATTTTCAAAAAGGGTAAATTTTCTCATGAAAACGATCTTGTGTTACGGCGATTCGAATACCTGGGGCAGTGTTCCTATCCCTAAATTTTTCATCGGCGTTACCCGATATGGTACGGATGTACGGTGGGGCAGCGTCATGCGGCAAAGTCTCGGCGCGGATTACTGGGTGGTCGAAGAAGGTTTAGGCGGACGTACTACCGTTTGGGATGATCCGGTAGAAGGCGAACACAAAAACGGCAAGCGCTATCTCATCCCCTGCCTGGAAAGCCACTCACCCATTGATCTGGTCGCGCTCATGCTCGGCACGAACGATCTCAAAAGCCGTTTTGGTCTATCTGCTGCTGATATTGCCTACGGGGCAGCGACACTGCTCGACATCATTCTGAGAAGCAGCAGTGGGCCAGATGGACACGCCCCTCAAGTGCTGCTGATTTGTCCACCGCCCACCGCGAAATTAACGATATTTGCCGACATGTTTGCTGGTGCAGGTGAAAAATCGCGCCAGATGGCTCCTTATTATCGTCGTGAGGCCGAAGCGCGCGGCTGTGCCTTTCTGGATGCCGGTCAAATCATCGGTTCCAGTGACCGCGATGGCATCCACCTCGAAGCACTCGATCAGCAGAAACTCGGTCAGGCTGTGGCGGATAAAGTGCGCCAGATATTAGGTTAAGCGCTTACACACTCCCCGTAGGGGCAACAGCACTGCTGTGCCCCTGATTGAACTAATAACCAACAACTGACCACTAATAACCTTTCTCCCTACACTTTCCGTCCATAGGTCATCAGGTGAGCGCTGGCTCCCATGATAGTCGGATCGCTTTCGATGGTGCGTATGAAACTCAGCAGTCGTTCACGCAGCACGTCGTCATTCCAGAAGGTGTCGAAATTGGGCATGAAGTTGGCTGGCCCTTCAATTGCCAGCGTGGTTGCGCCATGAAAACCCGCTTCAGTCACCTCTGTCTGGATTTCTGTGGGATAGTGAAAATAAGCTGTCGTGAAGTATCCCGGCTGCTGGCTGGGATTGCGGTGCTGACCATCCACCAGATCACGCTCGACCAGTTCGGCGAAATGCGCGTCCGTTAGAAGTCCGCGCATCATGCCATCCATCAGGGAGGCAAAACGCGAGATAGTCGCCGTGAACACCATGCCGGACGGTTTCAACACGCGGTAGGCTTCGCGCAGGGCTTGTATGCGGGCTGCCCGTTTGGGCAGATGATAGAGCGGCCCCATCATCAACACCGCGTCAGCGCTGGCATCCGGGAAATCGAGGCGCTGTGCATCACCCGTTTTTGCGCTCGCCAGTGGATGATCTGGTTGATTCTCAGATGCTTTCATGGCCTGCTCAATGTGCAGCGGCATCAGATCAACCAGATGAACCCTGTAACCCAGACCTGCCAGCCACAGGGCATACACACCCGCTCCACCACCAATATCAATGATAATGGCAGGCGCTTTGGGCAGATGGCGCAAGATCAATTCCTGCGTGCGTACTCGTTCCAGATTGCCATTTTCCCGCAGCAGGCGATCCTGTTCCCGCCCCTGATTGTAATAAGATTGTATCTCGTTGGATTCCATGTTCACGAACCTCCCGTTCAGGCACCGAAAAGATGATGAGCCGTTGTAGTGTGCCCTCACCTGTACTGTATCATCACTTCCCCTTCAGGCCGCATGAGAACTTTGAAACATTGACGATGCTTATACAATAGGTATGATAGCGGGATAATTGTTACTGAAAGGTGTATCTCATGCGTGTTTCAAAGCATCTGCTGCTCTTTTTCACCGTACTGCTGGTGGTTTTTTCCCTCTCAGCGGTGTCCGCTCAGGCTTCCTCAATCCCGATTACGCCTGAAAATGCAGCCCAGGTTACAGAAATCACCCACTTAGAAGGTCATACCGGGCCGGTTTTTTCGCTGGCCTTCAGTCCGGATGGCTCACTACTGCTCTCCGGCGGTTCCGGCAGTGATTACACCGCGCGCCTGTGGGATGTTGCTTCCGCCTCGGAACGCGCCACACTGGAAGGCCACACCGCCCAACTCGCGGCAGTCGGATTTAATCTTAATGGCACGCAAGCACTCACCGCCAGCTACGATGGCACTATTCGCACCTGGGACACCAGCACTAATGCAGCGCTGGATACCATCACCCAGACCGATTCGGGCGATACCTTATTCATCGAAAATCTGCTGACCTTCTTCAGCGCGGATGGCTCCAAACTGATTTATGGAACCGATTCGGGTACTGGCCCCTTTGTTGTTGATTTAACGACTCATACGCAGAGCGATGCTTCATCAGTCGCGCCGGATATGGCCTATGTTGCCGGGGTTGGTATCAGCCCGGATGGGAAACAGGGAGCCTTCATCGACGATCAGGGCAATGTGCATGTTTATGACAGCGAATCACTGGACGAAATTGCCCTTTTCGTTCCCACAGAACCCACTGAATATGGTGGCGCGGTTGCCTTCAGCCCGGATGGGAAGCTGTTGGCAGTTTCCAATTACGATACATCCAATATCCAAATCTGGAATCTCGCTACACAGGATCACGGCGCACTCCTGACCGGACACACGCCCAACGATGATGGTTCGCTCACAGTCAACAGTCTCGCTTTCAGTCCCGATGGAACCCTGCTGGCTTCGGTCAGCTATGACAATACCATTCGTATCTGGGATGTCAGCGCCGGGGAACAGCTCGCGTTGTTAGATGTTGACCAGCCCGCAGTCGTGACCTTCAGCCCGGATGGCAGTCACATTGCTTCGGCAGGCATTGACGGTGTGATCCACCTGTGGGGCATACCACAAAGTTAGCCGCCTGATGGGGTGCGGTATATAATTGACCGATATACCCGGTTCGCCCTGGTGATAGGGTAAGAAAGGTATATCGACATGAGTTTGAGCAGTAAGCAAGCGAGTTACCTGCGGACACTCATCTACCCGGTTCAATTTGAGCGACATCCGCTGGATGGTGTAGAGCGTGTTTTGGAAATGATCCAATCAGGTGAAATTCTGGCTGGTGATCGCGCGGCTGTTCTGGATGCCATTCAGGCGGGTTTAGCCAGTGAGATTAAACTTGCCGAATTATTACCGCACTCCCATTCTGAAGAAGCTGTACGCTCGTACTTGGGTGCGCTGGCGCGCCGACTAGAGGATAATGCATAACGCCATGACTGACACAAAGCCTCGACACTATCTTTCCCTGGAATCCGATGAAAACAAGCGCACACTGGTAGCCGATATGAAAAGAATCCGGCAGGATGCGCTGCGCCTCGTGCAGCTTGTGCCGAAGGACAACTGGTACGAGCCGCGTTATCACGGCTGGTCACTGGCTGCGATGATGAGCCACCTGCATTCGATGGACAATCTCACGATTAGTGGGATGCAGGCCGCGATGCGTGGTGTGAGTGTACCGCTGCCCAAAAGTGCGCTCAATATGTTCAATACCGTGATGTCGCGTATTTATAAAACCCGCGATGTGGAAACCACGCTGCTGGACATTCAGAAGAACGAGGCGCGGCTGATCGCGTTTGTGCTGCGCCTGACACCCGATCAATTCCGGCGGAAGATGCACGATCCCTGGCTGGAAAGCTACCTGACGATAGAGGAAGCAGTGCAGGAGTTTTTCTTCATCCACTGGGAAGGACACCTGCAAACGGTGCGGGATGCGGAGGACAAGGGCTTCTATGAACCCTCCGCCAGCGGGAAAACCCTCTAGCCATGCGCGTCATTTTACAGCGGGTACGGCGCGGGAGCGTGACTGTCGAGGGAGAAGTCAAGGGTTCGGTTGAGCAGGGCTTCGTGGCGCTGGTGGGCGTGACTCACGGAGATACACAGGCGGAAGCTGGACTCCTCGCGAAGAAGACCGCTAACCTGCGGGTGTTCGAGGACAGCGAGGGAAAGATGAACCTCTCCGCGCTGGAGGTGAACGCAGGCGTGCTGGTGATTTCTCAGTTCACGCTGTACGCCGATTCGCGCAAGGGAAGGCGACCCAGTTTCATCGATGCTGCCCGTCCGGAAAGCGCTGCGCCGCTGGTGGATTTTTACGCGGAACGGCTGCGTGTGGAGGGAATCAACCGGGTTGAAAAGGGTGTTTTCGGGGCGATGATGCTGGTGGAAATCCACAACGATGGCCCGGTGACGATTATTCTGGATTCAGAAGACTATAGTTAAAAGTCTAAAGTGCAAGAAAATTGTGACCGTTCTGGCGGCGGTAACTGTTCCTGTGTGTCTTGCAGCCGGAACAGCGCTGCCAGCGGACAAAATGAGCGAGAACAACGGGCATGTCACCATCCGCCACATACTGCTATCCTGCCTGAACGACTTTTTTCGAGTATGATAGAACGGGTAATCTAGTCGTCTGAACAGGGTGCATGTACCAGCTTTATTTTCCTGCCGCACCACTGCGGCCCTTCATCGAGTGCTATTGGATGGCGCGTGCGTCGTCTGACCAACCCGTAACCCTTCAGGAAAGCGTGTTCGTAGATGGCAAGGCCGATATACTCTTCAATTTTGGTGTTGCTTATACACGCCGCCGCCTTGATGTATCGAACCTGACCGAGAATCTTCCCCTGTCCAATCTGGATGCACAGCGTATTTATCCGGTAGCCATTCACCAGCAAGGACAGGTTAATCTGATCTCAGTGCGCTTTCGTCCCGGCGGATTAGCCGCGTTTCTGGCGATGCCTGCCCATGAACTGACCGACAGCACTTTGTCTATAGTGGATGGATTGGGACGCGAAGGCGATGAATTGGAAAGCCGCTTATTCGATGAACGAACCGAGCCACAGCAGCAAGTCGCTGTGCTGGACAGCTTCTTCCTGCGCCATCTGACCGATTTATCGACGCAATCCATAGCACGATATATCGCCTGCTTGATCGAAGAACAGGACGGACAAATCGCCATCGCGCAAATCAGTCAGGAAATGGGCTACTCGATTCGTTCGATAGATCGTTTCTTTCGGGATGTATACGGCTATTCGCCCAAATTTTATGCGCGGGTCGTGCGTTTCCAGCGCGCATTATCCCTGATGATCCAAAATCCGGACTCTTCGCTGCTCGACATTGCGCATCAATGTGGTTACTACGACCAATCGCATTTCAATAAGGAATTTGCGGATTTTACGGGCGATTCACCGGAAAATTACCGTACCTTCCTCATCGCCAAAGCCGCCACACCATCACCAAACCTGTCCAACTTTTACAAGTGAAGCGCGACTGGTTCATAGAGCGAGTCGCGTTATGGACAGGTAGGCTAAGCGTTTGCCCAATTCCTAATAATTGGCGTAGAAAAACGCATCCACTTTGGGGAACAGCACATCCACCAGATGCCTGTTTTGTCCCCAGACGGATAGATCAGGATACATATACGCCAGTTCTTCCCGGCTGCGATAGCCCAGCACCAACGGTGTAAACACATTGGGGGGGATGCGGATAGCGCCACCGTCCGTAAACCCGATAGATTTTGCTTCAAGCAGCTTGCCCTGTTGGAAATCCAGTTCAATCGTATCCTTGTACAGATTGATACAGACTTTTTCGCTGAATCCTCGGAATGGACTGGCAGCGATACGACGTTCCAGCACCGGGGCGAGTTTGTACAGCAGCCGAGCGACATCGACGATATGCATCTGCCATGCGTAGGTGCCGGAATCCTGAGCGCCGTAGTAGCGTGCCGCCTGTAACAGATCATTACTCAGCGGTAGATTCAGGCGGATATTGGGCTTGCCGCGTTCCAGCGCGATGCACTTCAGGTGATGCAGCAGCGCTTCTGCCGCCGAGATACTCAAGTGCGATGTTTCGCTAACGATCAGGCCGTTGCCAAAACCTTCCAGCATGATTCGCCAGTAAGCCACAACCTGCTCGGATGCGTCCAGCATGACGCTGTATTCACCTTCTATGGCGGTATTGGCAGCATCTTCAAACTGGAATCGCCAGATGGCCTCATTACGAATCGTGCTCATGTTCAGCGTGTCAGAGGCTTCGTTGTACAACCGCATCAGCGTTGGCAGATCATCTAACGTGGCGGGACGGAATCTGTACCGTGCAGCCGCTTGATTTGGTTCGGCAGGCAGCTTATCCAGCGCGATATGCCAGCCCGGTTCAAGCGGCAGGGCATATTCATAGCCGAACTGCCGGTAGAAATAGGGGATGCCCTGAATATGGCTCAGATCATAGCCGTCTTCATGCAGCAGTTCTTTAAAGCGGGCGACCTGTGCCCGGATAATGCCGCGATTGCGATAGGATTCGTGTGTGCCGACGATTCCCATTTCACCAGATTTGAGTGTCACGTCGTCGTAACGCCACTGCCAGGGAATCAGCACCAGCGCAGACACAATTTGTCGGCTGGTTTCATCTTCTACGTACAGCCAGTTTTCCGGGCGGGTTGCCGGATGATGGAAAACCAGTGAGCGTGTCATTTCAGCTTCGCCATGACCAAAGATGTGGTTGTTAAAGGCGATCAGTCGTTCTGCGTCCTGTGCGTCTGCCAGACTTTTCAGGATGAGATGATTCCCCAATGATCGATTGAGGGGTGTTGTTGTCGTTAACAAGATAGCGTTTTCCTTACGGGTCGATACCCGAATAGAGTCCTTTGGAGTGAGAAATTAGTGCGGTAGAGATGCATGAAAAAGCATCCATTTTTGCACCGCAACATTACAAATTGTTACCTGATAATCAGATGAAAACAGGTGAAAAGTTTGCGTATGGTTTGTAATGGTTTATAAAACGAAACGCATTCGCAGGCTTTTCCAGCGATACAACCTCGTTAGTCTGCGCCACAGAACGGATCGGGATCACAACATTTCGGTGGCGGAATATTACAGTCGGTGTATCGAGAAAAACGACAAAAACATCGTCAGCCGTTGACTGAGATGTTCGGGTGGAGGAGCGCCGGGTTTTCTGCGTCCCGGCTAGAGGAGTTGCAGCGCCATGTACTTGTTAAACATGTGAGCTACTATACAAAAGCAGCGCGCGTTCGTCAATGAAAAAATGTCACCAGATGGGCGTGCTATTCTGCCTTACCCTCATCTTCCTGCTTCTTGATGCTGGCGCTCATCATATCCGACATATTCTTCGCCAGATTGACGAAATCGGACGGGATGAGAATAACCGTCGTAGTATTGTGTTCCGCCCCCACTTCCGCCACCATCTGCATCCGGCGCAGTTCCAGCGCAACCGGATTCTGTACAATAATCTGAGAAGCTTCCGCCAGTTTCTTCGAAGACTCAAATTCAGCCTCGGCCTTAATGAGTCGGGCACGCTGCTCACGAACAGCTTCGGCTTCCTGTGCCATCGCTCGCTGCATCGAAACCGGGATTTCAACATCCTTCATTTCAATGGCTTCCACCTGCACGCCCCAGGGTTCAGTGGTCGCGTCCACAATTTTGCGTAGGGTATCGTTAATGCGATCTCGTTCGCGCAGGATTTCATCCAGATTGTGCTGACCGATGATATTACGCAGAGAGGTGAGCGAGGCCTGATTGACCGCATTCCGGTAATCCATAACCGCGATGACGGCTTTAGCGGGATTAATCACCTTATACCACACGACCGCATTGACCCGGATGGTCACACTGTCACGAGTAATCGTTTCCTGCGGCTCAATAGCAACTGTCAGCGTGCGAATATCGACAATGCGCTTCCACTCCAGAAACCAGATGATCCAGAACAGACCCGGCCCGCCAGTTCGTTTGTAGCGTCCCAGGCGGAAGATAATCCCGCGTTCGTACTCCTGCGCGATACGAAATCCCGGCAGAATCAGGACAAGCAAAATCACACCAATAATGATTACCAATGGCGCTAATACAGGCATGATATTCCTCTCAGAGTCGGTTGGCTGACTACTTCAAAGTATAGCACGAATCGGGGATTGGCTTGCCTAGTCGTGGGTGATATAACGCTCGTGGAAACTGTTATCGTTCATATTGTAAGGCTCCCCTTCGACACCGATGCATAACCAGCGTCCAGCCGTCACAATGGCGGGTTCCGGGCTTTCGAGGGACTGCACATAAATGCCAATGGGCAGCTTCAAAGCCCATATGCCCACCGCCTTGTAATAGGGGCGGCAGCCATTGGCTAAAAGATGGATTTCAGCCGGGTTCGGTTCCCAGTCTTTGGTATCCCATTTCTTATAATTCTGCCTGAATAACTCAACTTTGACAGGCCAGTGCTCGTAATCATCCAGATTTTCGTGGACAACAGTACCGGGGGTGTAACAAATAATATCGCCTTCTTCCGCCACCAGCACTTCCAGCGTCACATGAACTTCGGTAATGGCTTTCGTGACACGTGCCATAACCAATCGTTTAATCGGTTCATAATGCTGAAAACCGTGTGATATCAACTCGCTTTCAGTCCAGGGACGCTGTCGTAACACTTTAGGCGGCATATTCCTGTGCCCTTATGGTGGAGATGGCTGATTCCATTATATGGTGAACATAACAAAAAACAAAAATCGTACTTTCGTCCAATGCCGCGTCTTGCACGATTGTAACGTCGGGCAAGCGTTTTGTTTCCACCTTAAAGGCTTACTGTTTTTAAGGTATACTGCCAGCGAAAGGTGGACACTGTTTATGGATGCCATGCAATTTGTGCCGATTCTAGTGGTGGGCTTCGCGGCATCGCTCGGCTTAACACCGCTCTCGCGCCAAATCGCCATGCGGTTGGGCGTGGTCGATAAACCCAACCAGCGAAAAATCCATCAGGATCATAAACCGCTGATGGGCGGGTTAGCCATTTATGTGGCCCTCGCGCTGTCGCTGCTCCTGTTCAGTCCTCCGCAGCAGATGGTCGAGTTGGGTGCGATTTTATCCGGCGCGGCCTTGCTGGCTTTCGTCGGCCTGATCGATGACCGCTACGAGCTGAGCGCTCGTATCCGGCTGGTGGCGATGACCATCGCAACTTTGGGATTGGTAGCTGCCGGTATTCAAATTCACCTCTTCCAAAATCAGTGGATTGATGTCCCCTTGACGATTTTATGGGTGTTAACGCTGGTCAATGCCCTCAACTTTTCCGATAACATGGATGGGCTTTCTTCCGGTCTGACTTCCTGCGCCGCTGCATTTTTTATGGTAATCGCCTTCACGCAGGGACTTACCCTCGTCAGCAGTTTAGCTGCCGCCCTGCTGGGGAGTGTCGTGGGCTTCTTCATCTACAATTTCAACCCGTCCAGTATTTTTATGGGCGATATGGGATCGCAAGTGCTGGGATTCACGCTGGCGGTGCTGGGTATTAAACTTAAATTCGGCACACAACCCCTCAATGTGACCTGGATGGTTCCGCTGCTGGTGCTGGCACTCCCGCTGTTCGATATTTCGCTGGTGGTGGTCACGCGGATTCTGGAAAAACGCTCACCTGCGCAGGCAGGAAAAGATCATACATCGCATCGCTTGATGAGCGTTGGTTTCAGCCAGCGCCAAACGTTGTTTATCCTGTATGGGTTTTGCTTTGTGTTCGGCACACTCGGCCTGCTGGTGAGCCTCGCGCCGCCGGTCATCGCCATGCGGGTCGGGCTGGCAGGGTTATTCTTTCTCGGCTGTCTTTTCCTGCTGATGATGTGGATACGCTGGAAATATCAGAAACCGACCACCAGTCAGCAGTCCAATATTCAGCAGCATTAATCCTCACCAATTATGGCAATGAAACAGCACTTCATGGATACAGATCAACAAATATTCGGGACGGACACAATATATTGTGTCCCTGCATCAAATTCAACGTCGATTTTCCATCAATACCTCTGCTCTGAAAATGAATCTCTCGGTGCTCTCGGATTCTCACTGTTCAAATTTCGTCTTCCGATACGTATGCTGTTCATAGACACTCTACGGCAGGTTAATCCCTGATGGCGAAGTGCTATATTGTGACGGGCGGCGCGGGTTTTATCGGGTCGCATATCGCTGAACGACTCCTCAAGGACGGGCACAAAGTCCGCATTATCGACAATCTCCTGACCGGAAGCCGCACCAACCTCGATGCACTGAGCGGCGATCTGGAATTTTACCCGGTCAGCATCACCGACAAAGCGGCGCTCGAACCCATCTTTAAGGATGTCGATACTGTATTTCATCAGGCCGCGTTGCCATCCGTTCCGCGCAGTATCGACGACCCTTTGACCACCCACGAAAACAACGCCACCGGGACGCTCAATGTCCTGCTGGCAGCGCGTGATGCCGGAGTCCGCCGGGTGATCTACGCCGGTTCATCATCGGCTTACGGCGATCAGGACGGCGAGTTTAAACTGGAAACCATGCAGTCGCAGCCTGTTTCACCTTATGGTGTCGCCAAACTCACGGGTGAATATTACTGTCAGGCGTTTTATCGCGTCTATGGGCTGGAAACGGTCAGCCTGCGGTATTTCAATGTTTTCGGCC
>JBGAGR010000169.1:0-17474 GCA_044226645.1 Aggregatilineales bacterium | reverse complement strand
ATCTGGGATAATCAGGCTTTTGCCGGATTTCACGTCCTGAATGGCAACGGCGATTTTACGGGAACGCATTGGATCGAAGAATCCGGCTTATTGACCTCGCCCATTGGCTTGACCAATACCCATCAGGTCGGGATCGTGCGCGATACACTGGTCGAATTCGAATTTGAGCAGCGTCAGATGGAAGCCTTCGCCCTGCCTGCTGTAGCCGAAACCTATGATGGCTGGCTGAGTGACATTAACGGCTTTCATGTCAAACGTGAGCATGTTTACGAGGCCATCAACAAGGCCAAAAGTGGTACCGTCGCTGAAGGCTGTGTCGGCGGCGGCACAGGCATGATTTGCTACGATTTCAAAGGTGGTATCGGCACATCCTCGCGCGTTATCAACAATCGCAGTGGACGATTTACCATTGGCGCGCTGGTGCAGGCCAATCATGGTGATCGCTCATTGTTTCACGTTGATGGTGTCCCGGTGGGGCATGAACTCGATTACCGTCACACACCTTCCGGTTGGGATGAACCACCCATCAGCAGTTCGGTAATCGTGATTCTTGCGACGGATGCGCCGCTCCTGCCGACGCAGTGCAAACGGCTGGCGCAGCGTGCCACCATCGGTCTGGCGCGGACAGGCTGTGTCGGTCATAACGGCAGCGGCGATCTGTTTTTAGCCTTTTCCACTGGCAATAATATTCCTATGTTTCCTGATAAGGCGCTCCCGGTGAAGATGATGCCTAATACGCAGATGAATTTGCTCTTTGAAGCCGCCGCCGAAGCGGTAGAAGAAGCCGTACTCAATGCCGTGACCGCTGCCGTGACCACCGTCGGTTTTAAAGGCCGCACCGCCTACGAACTTCCGCTGGATGACTTGCAGCAGGTCATGAAAAAATACGGCAGGCTTTAACTTGAGAGTGTAAAGGACTGTACAATCTCATCTAGCCGCTCAAGTTGGGGTGTAAAGTGCTCTGAACTGGCTTCATTCAACTGCTGGACACTTTCATTCAAATAATCATAGAAAAACTGAGAAAACCATGTGGCATCGTCGAAATCAGATGTGATTTCATCAAAAACATCTGTTGTCAATTGGGCGGTCAGCGCCACATAGATGTTATCGTCTTTACTGACTCCTTGGAAAGTATAGATAGCATCATGCTGCATAAAACGTGATGCTTCTTGACTGTAAATCGTGATGTAGGCGATGCCAACTATAGAATCAGTTTCTATATATTCAGGACGTGCCCGGATTACTTGAAGCGCCGGGGAAACAGGTAGAAAAGGTAAACCCTCATTATTTTGATCTGAGATTGTGGTGTAAGTTGCCAAATCCGGGCGTTCATTGAGAAGTTGTTTAAGTTGTTCCAGACGCGCTTGGTGCTCAGGATACCCATTAAAGTCAGCCGTGTCGTACACGAATATAGAAAATGCGACATCCTGTGGGGCATTTTCGGTTGTGGGAAGTTGTCGGTATAAATCAAATTCGGTAAGCTGTGGCTCAGAGAAATCTGCATCTGTATAAGTTGTATTGGGCGGATGCTGCCAAATACTGACATGACTGGCAAGTTCCGGGGGATAGCTAAAGCCGAAACCATTGAACGAAACAGTATTGATTTTTGTATCCTGTGCCCCTACCCGAAGTGCGAATAACCCTATAACCAACATTGTAAGCAAAGCCACTTTAATTTTCATAGGCTATATTCTCCTGAATAGGGGCATAGGTATGTGCCAGTCAGATTTTACACATCCAGCAGCAGGCGCACATTCAACCCCCACGCCAGATACAGCGCGCGGAAAAAGCGTTTAAGCTGCGTGATGCTGTCGTCATCATCATGTTCCGGTTTAAACAAAAGCGGGTAGCGCTCGAATCCATCGTCCGGGGATTTCGACAGCGCCATCATCTCCTCTGCTTCCATATCGCGCCGGATGACTTTGAAGAAAACCAGCAGCATCCCTGCATACGATGGCTTGATATGCCCCAGCATGAACAACATTTCAAACACCTGATTGGTGTTCAGCATGAATTCGCCCATATTCCGCGCCATCACACCCTGATCCTTGAAATACGGCTGCCCCGCGCCGCGCATCGGGTTGACACGGCTGCCATCACTTTTGAGTTCCTCGACACCTTGCCGCAGCAGCAGCCAGGGCAGGGGTTCATCTACATTCGGCAGCAGACTGAGAAGCCATACTTCCGCTTTTCCCGAAATCGGATACTCAACCTGACCGATGCAGCCGAATGGTGATCCGGTATTGTTAGCAGGGCATCCCTCGCAGTAATGCTCAAATGGCGCGAGTTCAGCGGCCTTGTCCAGCAAATCCTGCACCATGACGACTTTGGTTTCTTCTTCGCCCTCCAGACTGGTGCGCGCCAGTTCAAAGCCGATTTCACTGGCGGGACGGTTATCACCATTTTTGCGGAATAAATCGATCACTGCTTCCGCGCGGGCACGCCCTTTAAGCCGTTCCAGAATCCCTTCCGGCGTGAGTTCCTGCTTGGGATAGCATTTGTATTCGATAATGTAATCAATAGCCATGGTCGAGCCTTGAGTCTGTAGCTTTTTTCAGAGGATAGAGGACTTTTTCGCTGGATACAACCCCGATTTTATTCAACACGGAAACGATAGCGCCGGATATACGTTGCGCCATCCGTCGTCAGATGGACGACATTAAAGCCGCATTCCGCACCTTCATCATGAACCGTGTCAACTTGCCCCGGCGCGGCATGAAACTGCGACCAACTGCTCAACCCACTGGTGTACAGAATACCATCGCGATACATGCTGATATTCTGGTGTACATGTCCGAAAAACACCCCGCGCAGACGATCTTTTGCTTTCTTGAGAAGCGCGTGGACATCCTCGCCGTTGGTGATGCGCATGTAATCATCCAACCAGGGCGACCCAGTCGGAATCGTATTATGATGAATCGCCACCACCAATGGACGCGCATCATCTTTGCTCAATAAGCCATCCAGCCACACCAGTTGATCGGCGGTCACATACCCGCGCGGGACTTCAGCCGGGCCATTGCTGTCCAGCACGATGAACTGCACGCCGTTGACCTCAAATTCGTAATGGATATAGGGTGTCGTTTCGCTGCGACCTTGCATGAAGCGCTGTAGATATTCGGGATGATCGTGATTCCCACGCACATAATAGATGGGATAGTTGATCTTCCCCAGAATTTCCTTCGCCGTCTGATACGGTTCGGGTAGGGGATCATAAACCACATCCCCTGTATGCAGCACAAAATCGATCTTGAAGGGCAGTGCGTTGACCTGTTTCACCAGCGCTTTTGCGCCGGTTTGTGTGCTGTGTGCAGAGGATTCGTTTCGTCCGTAATCCGGATCATGGCTGATATGCGTATCGCTGATCTGAACAAAGGTTAGTAAGGGTTCAGACATAAAAACACTCCAAAGGTATAGATAGGCAGGCCACAATTTTTGACTATAATTGCTGACATGGCAACACTACATGGCGAACAGGAAAATGATGAACCGTATTGGAGATTTTGTCCTGGAAATCGAACAGGAAAATGATGAACCTGGTCATGCTAGATAGGCAGGCCACAATTTTTGACTATAATTGCTGACATGGCAACACTACAAGTTTTCGTCCTGAGATCGAACAGGAAACTTATGAATCGGATTGGAAAAATACTGTTGGTGACACTGGTGGTCATGCTGGCGGCCTGTGGCTCCAATACGCCGCAAGATACTGCTGGGCTGCCTACCCTGGCGGAGCTGCCGACTCAAATCCCGACCATACCTCCCACAGAAACCCAACCTGTAGAGGCGACGGCGGAGATTGTACCAATTGATACAGCTACCGAAACGGCAACACCAACCGTTACTCTAACTGTGACACCCAGCGCGACCATCACCGATACGCCGACCCCGACCTTTACGGCAACGCCTCCGGCTACTGCTACTGAGATTCCCACAGCGGATAACGAAGGGCTTGTGGCGCTGGCGCTTATGGCGCTCAATGCGACAGTGCTCCCGCAGACTGCCCCTCAGACAGTTCCTCCCACCTTGCCGGGAGGGGTAATCCCGATTCCAACCACCGTAACGACCAATTGTGTTTACCCGCCGCCCGGTGGCTTTGGGACGATATTCCTTAGCAACCCGGCTTTGGTACAGCAAATTGGCTGTCCGGTGGGTGCGCCTCCCGTAACCGCTTCTGAGTTGAGCGCGGTGCAAGGCTATGAACGTGGACAGATGGTGTGGCTGCAAGGGCCGCCGACTTCGATTTATGCGCTGTTCAGCACCGGACGTTTCCAGCGTTACGACGATACCTATGATGCCAATACCGATCCGGTCAGCGGGGGCGAAACCCCGCCCTCCGGTCTGAAAGAACCGGTGCGTGGATTTGGCAAAGTCTGGCGTACCTATCCCGAAGTCCGTACTGGTCTCGGATGGGCTGTCGATGACGAAAGCGGCGCGCAAGCCACCGTACAGGTTTTCGAGCGCGGACAGATGATCTTCCTGGCAGGCCATCCCCGGCAGTTTTTAAGAACGGAGTGCGAGCGTGGCAGCAAAATCCTACACACCAGAGCATCTGGCCTACATGGAACGGCGTTACGTCGATTTGAAGCAGGTCTTTGAGGCGATGATTTCTTATTATCCGCCTGAAGTCTATGAGGATAACTACTTCTTCGAGACGATTGTCTGCGAATTCAATTATCTGGCGGATATTCTGGGCTTTGAAGATGAGGGCGCATTTTTGGATCGCCTCATCGGTCACGACGATGATGATGATGACGACCTCGATGACGACGATGATGAATTGGACAAACTCGACTAATGTAAGGACCTGATTCTTTGGTTTCGTAGGGGCACAGCACTGCTGTGTCCTTCAGTGCTTCGCCAAGTACTTTAATCTTCTTCAACTGCTTTCAAACAACCGCAGCAGTTTAAGCGCCACCTGTAAATTCATGCGGACGAGCGGGTCGGATAAATTGGCATCTTCGCAAAGTTCCCCGATACGCGCCAGACGATAATTCAGGGTACTGCGGTGGATATGCAGGATTTCGGCTGTCTGCACACCATTTCCGCCTGCGTCCAGATACGCTTCCAACGTGTTGAACAAATCGGTTTCCCCGGCTTCCAGCAGCCGCCGCACCATCGGGACATACGGATTAGCGTCCAGACTGCCAGCCCCGGCACGATACAGCGCATGGAGGTAGCCCAATTGGTCAAAATACACGCCGGGATGCTCATCATTCAGGCGCTGCGTGATATGCAGGACTTCGCGGCATTCCTGATGCGCTTTGCTGACATCCTCCGCGCCGCGATGGACTCCGCTGATACCGATGCGCAGCGTGATGGTCTGATTAACTTCCGTCCGAATCTGCTCGATTATCGCCGGGATATTCTGATCGGCCTGCACGAGTAACACGGGCTGTCCGGCAAATTGCCCAACAACCGCCTGCCAGCCATGAATACCCGCCAGACGGTTGATGCGACGGTAGAGTTGCAGCATTGTTTGTGTGCTGCGCTCGGAAGTTTCCACCAGCAGCATCATGTAGCGCTGTGTCAGATCAACCCCATAGCGCAGTGCCTGGTCGGTCAATATGGCTTCACGCCCACTCTCACTCTGAATCAGTTGTGAAAGTAGACTACCCTTGAGCGAGGATTCCGCGCTTTGCACCGATTCCTGATGCAGCATCATCAACGCGGCGATGGTCGCGCCGCTGTTAATCGCCATGCTGTCTAACTCGGTCAGCGGACGATCATGCGCGATAATCCAGACGTACCCATAGGTTTCGCCATGTACCACAATCGGCGCGAGGATACGTTCAAATTCCAGCCCGACATCCGGAATAGAGGGGATATGCACCGGGCGGCGGGTAGTACGCAGTTCCTCTAAAATGCCGCGCTGCTCTAATGCCGCCAGCAGACGGGGATTGGTACGTCCTTCGCTGACCGTGAAGCGTCGCGCTTCATCCACTTCCGCGATATTGGCGCTGGCGAGGATTTCAAAACGCTCGTTCTCAATACTGATCGATTGTCCCAGCAGTCCGGCTAACCGCGCTGCTAACTGTTTGAGATCGCCGCCTTCCAGCACCAACTGGGTCAATACCTGCTGGATATTGAGCGCCCCGGTAATCATCGCCATATTTTCTTCAGCGATGTGTTCATTGGTGCGCTTGGCAATATCGACAAAACGTGCCTGATAGGGGATTTCAATCAGCGGGAAATGCTGCTGCTCGGCGGTTTCCACCAGTTCCGGCGGTGCATGGTCGATATACCGTCCCACACTCAGTACCAGACCAGCCACGCCGATTTTTGCCATCTCCTCAATATACCAGCGCTGTTGAGCAGGGTCTTCTGGGAGATTAATTCCGGTGGTCAGAACCAGTTCACCGCCGTTCAGGAAATGCGGCGCGTCCGGCACACTGGCGATGTGTACCCAGGCGATCCGGTTTTTCAGACTGCCTTTTCCGGCTACGACTACCGAATCGGTAAATTGATCTAATTTGAGAGCGTCCGCAATCGTCAGCATTCCCCACCTGCGTCAATAAGGGGCGAGCCTTCAAAAATAGCTTCGCCCTGCCTTTTTCCATGTTCGATTTATTGTAACACTGACCCTCAGGACAATTAACCCTTCGTTGGCGCTGGACGCTCACTCAATCAACAGGACAAACATCATTTTGATGTCGCCAGAGTTAACCAACCCACATTATTTTCGGCAGTGGCGTGGTGGCTGACAACAAAAATGAGCGACCTCTATTGATCGCCCACTTGGAACTTGAGACTATGACAATTGGCGGTTACGTTCCTAAATTCGGCATGGTCGCCAGCGGATCAGTTTTTGTCTGACCGGACCAGATTTCAAAATGCAGGTGCGGTCCGGTTGAGTTACCCGTCGTGCCCACCTGACCGATAACCTGTCCGGCGGCGACGATTTGACCGCATCTTACGGAACTGGCAAGGAGATGACCGTAAAGTGTGATGAATGGGCCATGCGCCAGCACAATCGTGTTGCCGTAGCCCCAGTTGTTCCAGCCGGAGTAAATTACTACTCCACCATTCGCTGCATGGACAGGTGTGCCCTCCGCCGCGGATAAATCGACACCCGAATGAATTGCCGAGAATCCGCGTACAAACACCCCACCCGGCAGCGGATTCGCCCAGACTGTCCCGCCGGGGTTCGGTTCCTGTGGACAGCTTCCCGGTTGACCCGGCGCGAATTGGGTGACGTAGCCCTGTGTTTTCCCGCCAGATGAATCAACTGTGACACCCGGATTCCAACTGATGTCTTCGCCTATGCCACCGGGGATGAACAGCCATGTTCCGTCTGTCAAGATCGCATCGGGCGAGGTACCGAACAGATCATTGTATTCAGAATCAATGACCACGTTCGGATCATCAACCTTATAGAATTTCGCAATTTCTGAAATGGTGCGCCCACCAACGACCCGAATATAAACGCCATCCACCGGGGGAACATTAATCGGGTCGCCAGGGTGCAGCACTTCGATATAACTGCGCGGATTCGACCAGGCGATGGTCTCCGGTTTCAGCTTGAAACGATCTGCAATGGTGTAAATCGTGTCACCTGCCACAGCCGTGTATTGAATGACCTCGTTGCGCGGACGATCAGGGATGATGGTAAACGGGTTGTAGATATTGCGCACGACCTGAATCGAACTGGTATCGGAGGCCTGCTGAACCAGCGGGGCATTCAAAAGGGCATTAATCGTCTCAGCGCTGACCGTCGGAACCAGACCGGAAGTGTCCTGAACTGCGGGCAAAACAGTCGGCACCGTGATGACCTGTGTGGGTTCCAGTGTCAGTGCTGTATCAGTGTTTGGTGTAGAATTGTTGACCTGCGGTGCAGGCGGATTGGTCGGTGACATGAGCAGGATGGCGGTTGCGATGGTCAAAAGTGCCGCGCCGATCAGGCTTACAAATCCAACAGCGCGTCGCCAGCCGCTTGTGGCTTGCCGCTCTAACCGCACTTCACGAATTGTGAGCGATGGATTGGTATCCGCCAATGGGTCAATTGGCGGCTCGTCGATGAAATTATGATCACCCATAAACAAATTTCTCCAGCTAACAATAAACCCCCACCCGGCGCAGAATCATAATCCCGTTAGGCGAGTATGGCAAGTTGCAACGATTCCTTCCCCTAAAATGGACAGAGCGGCTCGATTTTTAGACCTGGCATGGGATACTTGATACCCGAAAAGCTGTAACTATCCAAGGGTGAACCGATGTCATCGGCTTCTGCACGAACTTGCTCGCAGGCCGAATGGCTATCTCTGGAAGCCATATAGGTGTTCCAGAAAACCAGTGCCAGTCTGCTGTAGTCTGTTTGTGTGCTATCCGTATTGAGGGCATCCAGTTGGGCTTGTACTGCTGTGGCATCATCCAGCAAGGCATAGGTAATGACCAGACGATAACGCGCATAAGCAGTCAGACGTACTCGTTCATGCGTATCGGGGATGACATAGCCATCCAACTGTGTGGTATAAGCGACTGCCGCCCATTGGTCGTAATCCATCGTCGGATCGCATCCGGGACAGCGGTTATCCGCTTCGCTCCATCCCAGCAGCGTATTGTCATCGATAACCTGCTGGTAAAAAACCGCTGCTTGCTGATAATGTCTGCATTGGAGGGCGTAACCTCCATCCTGAACGGCCTGCACCCGATATTGAGCTGGAGAGGTTGACTGCGTACAAACTGCGCTAAAAGCCTTTCCGTCCCATGACCAGACGGTTTCCTGATCGCGATCAAGTCGGCTCCAGGCAAACGGGTCGCTGTCCTCATACCGTAACGATTGCAGGACAATCTCATAATGCCCGTCAGAATCGACATCCCGTATTTCACCTGCGCCATCCGTAAACCCAATTTCGCCCAGTGCTTGTCCTTTCGCATCGAAAATCGTGAAGGTGTAATCGACGAATGGCGCTGTGATATTGACGATGCGTACCACAATGACTTCGGGGATAGTGTCCCCGGTGAGATCAACAATCGTGCGAATGGAAGGGGCATTCCGATGCAAATAATCCTCAGAATTGCCAAACCCATGCAATTCGTTGATTGCGTCTCCGCTGTACTGCCCGTTCTGGCAGCTAAATTCGAATATCACACCATTGTAATCATTACCTGCTGTGACGTTCACAACGGCCAGCACTTCTGGCACATCATCGCCCGTAATATCCCGCTCAATCACCTGCGCAACTACATCATATGGAGTGTTATCCCAGGTGACGAGGGTATTCCTGAGCGCCCGCGTCAGATCGCTTGAACCCCTCATGTTCAGGTAATCCACGATGAGCGGCTTAAAGGTTTCGGCAATGTTGGGAAAAAAGCTGTAGGCTTCGGTTTTCGTGGTCAGTTGAACAGCATTGAAAGGAGCAACGGTATTTGAGGGATTGTTCGCGCAGCTTTGTGGACTCTGAGCATGTGTAGATACGGTCAACAGCAGACAAAGGACGATTGAAAGCAGGTAACGAATCATGTCATGGAGCCTTTGACCAGCTTGCATTTACCATGATACGTCGCTTCATGGCAGGGCGTTCAATGTGATTACCCTGCGTTGTTATGGCGCGGCGATGAAGACTTATTTGCCCTTCCACTGAGGCGCTTGTTTAGTAATCATGGCTTGAACACCCGTTTCGAAGTCTTCGGTTCGCATCAACTGCGCTTGTGCCCAGGCTTCCATCTGCAAACCGCGATCAATATCGGTCATGCCGTCGATAACGCGCTTGGCGTAGCTGACAGCTAATGGCGCGGCCTGCGCGAGTTCAGCGGCTAAGGATTCGCCTTTTGCGAGGAGTTCATCAGCAGGGACAACCGCATTCACTGCACCCCACCGTTCAGCATAGTCCGGGTCAATGTTTCGCCCCGTCATCACCAGTTCCTTTGCGCGGGCTGTACCCACCAAGCGCATCAGCCGAGTTGTGCCGCCGACATCGGGAATCATGCCCAACTTCGTTTCCGGCAGCCCCATTTTGGTGCCTTCTGCGGCGATACGAAAATCGCAGGCCAGCGCCAGTTCAAATCCCAACCCCAGACAATAACCGTGAAGCAGGGCAATCACGGGTAGGGAACAGCGCTCGAATTTGGTCACAACAGCTTGATAAGCCTGCGTAAGCGGGAATAAATTATCGCGCCAGTGTTCGCCAAATCGTTCGCTGACTTCTGGAAATCCGAGCAGATCGATTCCAGCAGAGAATCCACTGCCTTCGCCACGCAGCAGGATAGCTCGTGCGCCCGACATCTTTTCCGCTTCGGTGATGGCTACGTCCAGTTCAGTCATCATCTGCCAATTGATGGCGTTGCGTTTTTCGGGTCGATTCAGGATGATGTCGATCAGGTAGTCGCGGCGTTGAACGAGGACAAGTGCAGACATAGCAATCTCCAAAACCTGGGCAAAAAAGTTCATTCTACCCAAGCCAATCGTCAATTGCTAACCGTTCAGGAAGCGCAGGATGGCGAAAAAGTGCAGCATACTGCCGCCCATCACCAGCACATGCCAGAGTTCATGATGACCGAAATGATGGTGAATATTGGGGCGCTGAATCCCGAAGACAATCGCGCCAATGCTATACAGCACAATACCTGTGAAAACATAAGTGTTGGTACCAGGCGGTAATAAAGCCAGCACTTGCGGCAGGACGATCACGCCGACTGAAGCGAGCATGACGTAAAACAACAGCGAGAGATAACCCGCGTCATGCATAAAGAACAGCTTGTAAACTGCACCCGCCAGTGACAACCCCCATATCAGGGTGAGCATCCACCAGCGTCCATTGCCGCTCAGGAGATTGTAAAAAACAGGGGTGTAGGTTCCAGCAATCAGCACATAAATGGCGGCGTGGTCGAGGCGGCGCAGCCAGAGGATTTTACGCTCGGAGCCATTCGACAGGTGATAGGCGGCGCTGGCTGAGTAGAGCAGAATCATGCTGCAACCGTAAATCGCGACGGTAATCATCTTGCCGAGGTTGTCCTGCGTGATGGCAACCAGCCAGATCATGCCGATTGCAGCCAGCACAGCGCCTGCCAGATGAGTAAACCCGTTGACTGGTTCGCGGAAGCGATGCATGGCACTGCCTCATTTCAAAACTGACTCGCGATAAGGTTGATCCTACGCTGCCCACATGAAATTCTGGTGTGCAATTCATTATAAAGGTGATAAGTGCAGTTTAAACCTAAAATGTGGTTTGGCACTTTCGCTTTCCCGAATCGGACGATCATTGTTATAGTAGAGGTGTCAAATGGCTACCCGCTGTTGGAATAGATGTATTTAAGGAGCAGGCATTATGCAGAAGTGGGAATACCTGGTTATTTATCTTCAGTCGCCGGAAGTGAGTCCTGCTGCTGCGGAAATGGGGGCGGATTGGCATATGAAGGCCGATAAATATACGGAACAGTTGAATAAGTACGCCAGCGGGGGCTGGGAATTGATGCATTTTGAATGGGATGGCGAGAAGGGCGCGAAAGCCATTTTCAAACGCCCGCGAGGATAATTTATGACGAACCCCAGAAATTATTATCGTCCGCAGACATTAACAGAGGCGCTCCAATTAGCGGGGCAGCCGGACACAGTCGCTTTGGCAGGCGGGGCGATGACGCTGGATACATTGGATGTGTCATTCAGCACTTTTGTTGATTTGCAGGATGTCCCTGAACTAAAAAAGATTGAGGCTGGGACTGCCGGATATACCATTGGCGGGGCCGTTACGCTTCAGCAGGTGGTTGATTTACCCGATTTACACCCGGTCATTCGTCGCTCATTGACTCGCGCGATTCCCTTGAATCATCGCAATGGGACATCGGTGGCGGAAAGTCTCTTAAATCCACAGCGATTTTCGGAATGGCTAGCTGTTCTGTCTGCCTGGGATGCAGGTATTCAGCTAACCTTCCCGGATGGTACAAGCGATACTCGCTCACTCGCGGCGATGCTGCAAGGATGGGATGAGCGAAAACTTGGCGATGGAATCATTACAGCCGTAAACATATTTGAATATCCAGAGCGTAAATATGGCTTGGGTGCATCGTTTGTTGCTCGGACACCTGCGGATGATCCAATCGTGTGTGCAGCGATATATATTTCGTTGGAGGCCGATGGAAAGATCAGGGTGGTTTACCCTGTTATTTACGGCATCTCATCCGAGCCTGTCATCAATATATGTGCAAATGGAACATTTGATGGTGCTTCGGTGAATGAATTGACTGTAGACAGCCTCATCCAATCCTTAAAGCTCAATTCTACTTACAGCGATTATCGTGGCAGTGCCGAATATCGCGGCGAAATGGCAAAGGTGTGTCTCAAACGCGCGATGTTAGAATGCATGGAGCAATTAAAACAGGCATGAAGATACGGGCTTGGTTCAGAAAGCGAATCAAGCTCAAATCATCAAGGTTCTATTTGGATAGCCACACCGTAAATGCTGTTTGCGCCGACCCATCCATTCGTGCCGCCGCGATTGTTGCCAATCAGGAAACGCCCTTTATTCATGGCTTTAATCAGATGTAGATAGACATGTCCTTTGACTTTGACCAGGACAATATCTCCAACGGATAGTTCCTCAGCTTTGCATGGGCGTAATGTGACCAATTCGCCATCATTGACTTTCCCGGTCATCGAGTGTCCGCGTGGCCGAACCTGAGCAGTCTGTCCCTGCTGCAACTTTTCAATCGCGAATGATGCCCAATGCATATTTTTTTCCTGTTAGGGCTGCACACTGAGTGCGCTGTAGATTTCATTCAAAAAACGGGTTGGAACACCTGCCAATAAGCGAGTATGCCGTAATCCGGCTTCCTGCGCTAATTTTTCCCATGTGGGATAGGACAGCGGATAGGGAACCCATGTATTGCCGTTGTCTACATTGTATTCCACCAGAATGAAGTGGCCACCGGGTTTGAGATAGCTGCGAATCTGCTTCAAGATGGGGATTTTGTTCTTGTGGAAATGCAGCGAATTTGCCATCACGATTCCATCCAGCGGCGGTAAATCGAGTGGGCGGGTGAAGTCTGCCTGCCGATAGTCCACGCTGACCGCCGGAAAACGAGATTTCATCTCACGTTCCTGCTGACGTAAAGCGCCGCCATCCCGGTCAATCGAAATGATTTGCCCCGATGAACCGATCAGATCCGCCAGCGCCAGCGTAAATGCACCACCGCCGGAGCCGAGATCAGCCCACAAGCCGCCGGGGGCAGGAACACCCCCGCGCAGCAAATTCACATGATCGGTGTGGTTCATATACTTTCGACGACAGGTGTTGGGACGACTGCCGTTGAGCGAGCGACAGACTCCCATGTGCGCAGTTTGGGACGCAGCAGCATGGTTGTGTCGATGCCCAATCGATCAGCGCTGAAGCCTACCAGAATCGCGGCAAGGGGCGACATGCCGAAGCTGACCATGACGAACAGACTGAGCAGGCGTGCTCGCATGAGTGTCGGTGACATCACCTGAATTAATCCATTGCAGGTAGTGATGATGGTGGGCGGTGCGAGACTTGCCATAAACATGAAGAACATGGCTACCAGAACGTTGTCGGTTGTCCCGAATAAGAAGAACCAGAAGCCCATCCAGATGATGGCAGCGCTCAACAGCATTCCTGTTCGGCGCATGGATTGGAGAATGGGGGAGAGAAAGGTTACACCGACCAGTGCTCCTGCGCCCGAAGCTGCCGTAATGAAGCCCAGTGTATTGGCATCGCCATGCAGGACTTCATCGGCTACAGAGGGCAGTAAATTCAGCACGATGGACAGCGCGAAAAATGTCGTCAGGATGGTGAAAATCATCAGGTCAATCATGCGCGGCTGACCCAGAAGAAAATGTACTGCTTCGCCAAATGAACCGCTGGATTTATCCCCCTTATCTGAATGTTTTGCCTTGGCCTGGTTGGCGCGAACCAGTACCAGCGTGTAAATCACGGCAATGAAACTGAGACCATTTAGCCAGAAAGCCGGGGCGACTCCCAATGTACCCACCAGAAAACCTGCCACTGCTGGCCCCAGAATACGGCTGACCTGTAAGACAGTGATATTGAGATTGACGGCTTTGCGTACTTCACCGATGCCGGAAAGATCACCGAGGAAGGCCTGCTGGGTAGGGAAATCTACTGCGTTGACGATTCCTAACAGCAAACTGAGTACATAAACATGCCAGATTTGTACCAGATTGGTTTGCACGAGAAATGCTAATGTGAAGGCCAGCAGCATGGCTCCTGCCTGGGTAGCGATGAGCAGTTTGCGGCGATCCAGTCGCTCTGCCCAGGTTCCTGCCCAGGGGCTGAGGAATAACAGCGGTAGGGTGGCGAACATATTGGATATGCCGAGGGCGCTGTTTGAGTTGGTGAGTTTCCAGACCACCCACCCCAGGGCAGTGACCTGCAACCAGGTTCCAACCAGTGAAATGGCCTGTCCGGTGAGATAAGTACGAAAGTTGCTTTCTTTGAGCGGCGAAAAATTCCCGCGTATGGTGCTGACGACACCCGACATAAATGATTGCCTCCGGGCAAACTGCAATGTAATTAACAGGAACTTAGACGCTTCGTGCTGGCAAAACTTTCCGCTACTCTATCGCCTGCAAAAGCACTAACGGAATCTCGCGGATATTGTTTTCATAGCGCTTGTAGGCTGGGGCACTTTGGACAACCTGCGCCCACAATCGTTTGCGTGTATCCTCGTCAGCGACTTTAGCTGTCGCCTTAAGAACGTGGTCTTTGAGCTGAAGCGTCACTTGTGGGTTACTCTGGACGTTGAAAAACCAGCCAGGGTGGGTTGGCTGTCCGCCGTTTGATGCTATGATGACATAATTACTGCCATCCTGTATATAGCCAAGCGGAACGGTGCGGACTTTACCTGTCTTGCGCCCGGTAGTGGTCAGCAGCAGGACATTTAACCCACTCAGTGAGCCGCCGATTCCGCCGTTGGTCAGCTTGTATAGAAACGTGTATAGACTGATGAAGAATTTTATGAACAGCTTCATGGTCAATGCCTTTCACTGTGCTGCCTGATTTGAGCTATTTGCTGGCTGTGACTTTGCGATTGTTTTGTTGATAAGGCTCTGTCTCAAAACCCCAGCCGATAATCTGGGTGGGCGTGATGCGAATGATGGTTTCATCCGCGTTGTAACCCTCTCCGAAAATTTCCTTGCCGCCCTGGGGAACCGATTCGGCAGTACCGCGAATTTCCACACCGCGCACTTTCCAGGGGGTGGTCTGTACGTCATCAACGACAAAGGCCACATGATTGTTGGTCAGAATATTGCGATATTTTTTGCTCTGGCTCATGAATCGTCCACCGATGTCGATGGTGTCGAATTCCGGGTTATAGCGGAAGGCAACGGGCGCGTTTTGCGGTTCGCCTTTGGGGTTGACGGTTGCCAGCCGCCCCAATCGTTGGCTCTTCAGATATTCCAATTCCATATCGGTAAAACTGCTCATGATTATTTGCTCCATTCGTTACTTTAAAATGATGATGAGGGTTAGCCGGCTAATTGATCTGGCAAAAAAAGCGAATCATTTCGCTTCGGTCAGGTTCTCGTAAATCTGCATCAGCAGGCGGCGCAGTAAAACACGCTCATCTGATGTCAGATTAGCGACGGTTTTCTCTTCCAACTGCTGCCATGTTTCCTCGACCTGAGGCTGCATACAGCGGCTTTGCTCGGTTAAATAGACCCGCGATACCCGATTATCTTCGGGGTCGATGCGCCGCTCGACCAAGCCGCTGCTTTCCATGCGCGAGAGCATTTTGTTGACTGTCGGCGGCTGGACACACATATTCTCGGCTAACTGCGATTGGGTTAGACCGTCTTCCTTCCAGAGCTGCCAGAGGAATTTTTCCTGTCCCACATGCAGCCCAACCTCTGCCAGCGTGTCTTCCGCGCAACTTCGGTGAGCCTTGCAGATATGCGCCAGCAAAAAACTGATGGTCTGAGGCATCTCTTTTTCTGTCATGGTTCCTTCACAGCAGTATTGGTTAGCCGACTAAATAAATTTACAGCGGCTGAAGCTTTGCATCAACTAGCTAAAAGGGGAGTGTGGTATGCACTCCCCAAGCGTAATTTACACCGTGACGACGCTGTTGGCTGCTTTGCCAATCGTTTCCTTCAGGAAATCCTTGACGGTTTGAACCGGGATGGCAAAACCGACATCGGGGCCGGTAATCATGGTATTGATGCCGACGACACGTCCATCCGAATCGACCAATGGGCCGCCGGAATGACCGGGACGCATGTGCAGACTGAGGGCGATCCATTCCCTGTTGGGCTGCATCTGTCCCATTTCAGGCAGGTTCGCGCCCACGCCGATCACAACTCCCGATGTGACCGCGCCCTGTACACCCCAGGGATGCCCGACAGCCATTACCCATTGACCTGCCTTAAGTCGTCGCGAGTCTCCCACGTCGATGGTGGGCAAATGATCGGCTTCAACGGCCAGTGCTGCTAAATCGACGCTTTCATCATAGGCGATGACCTGCGCGGGCAGGGTACGTTTATCCGGCAGTGAAACCTTCAGATTGTGATGTCCCCGGACAACGTGGGCGTTGGTGATAATCAGCCCGTCACTGTGCCAGATGGTTCCGGCTCCCGCGCCCTGACCGTTGCTGATCTGTACCAGACTGCCCCGTACACGATCAATCGTATCGGCTAGAGCATTATTAAGCTGCTGCAAAATTGTGGACATCATTTCTGTCCTTTTGATATTTGATTGGAAAGGTTAGCTTCGCCCCCAGCACTCTGAATTAACGCTGCTGAGGGCAAAAAGGCTGTATGTTTATGAACGTTCCCCGATGGTGACAGCGACATCGTGTATTTGACCGCCGCGCACCAGCTTGACGGTAACACTCGCGCCGATCTGGGTGCTGCTCAGTGAGCCGAGCAGGTCTTCCATATCTTCGATTTTATGGCTGCCCAGCGCGACCAGTGTATCGCCCAGGAACAGGCCGCCCTGTTCAGCGGGGCTGCCCGGTTCAACGGAAACGACCAGTGCTCCTGTTTTCTGTCCGAGTTCTTCAGCCAATCCAGTGGGCAGGCGAGCGGGCTGAATGCCGACACCCAGATAGCCCCGACGCATCTTGCCATGCTTGAGCAGGCTCTCCACCACGTAACGAATGGTGGGGGTTTGTACCGTCAGGCTGACACCGCGCATCAGACCGGACGAATTCAGGCCGATGATCTTTCCATCAACAGCAACCAGCGGGCCACCGGAGAAGCCGGGATACATGACCACATCGGTCTGAGCGAAATATTTGTTTTCGTCGCTGCTGTGACTTAAGGCGCTGATGACACCCAGTGTGGTTTGAAGATCATCGCCGGGACGACCTACCGCCAGCGCCAGATGACCCACACGCACCTCATTGACTTCTGCCCAACTGGCGGCGGTCAGGTCTTTTGCATCGGCGCGGATGACTGCTAAATCGGTATTGGGGTCACGCCCGACCAGTGTCCCACTGACAGTTTCGCCGTTGGGCAGGCCGATGCGGATACGATCCTCATGCTCAACGACATGATGTGA
>JBGAGR010000168.1:0-17028 GCA_044226645.1 Aggregatilineales bacterium | reverse complement strand
TTGTCGCTAATGGCAGCTTTCGCGCTGTCCAGATTATTGTATTCGGCGACTTTTACACCCGGCATGAGCGGTTGGAAGGGCTTCTGATATTTATCCTTCGGAGTCACCGAGAGCGAACCTACCGTCCGTCCATGAAAGGCGTTGGTAAAGGTGACGACTTCAGTTTTATCAGTCAGTCCCTTTTCATAGGCCACTTTACGCGCAAATTTGAGCGCGCCTTCGTTGGCTTCCGTGCCTGTATTGCTGAAAAACACCCGATCTGCGAACGATTTTTCCACCAGCAGTTTCGCCAGTTCGGCCTGATGCGCGGTGTAATACAGATTACTGGTGTGGATTAACCCTCGCGCCCCGGTCTGAATGGCCTCGGTCAGTTCAGGATTGCCGTAGCCCAGCGCATTGACCGCGATTCCAGCCACCCAATCCAGATAGGGCTTGCCATCACTGTCAAACAGATGCACACCCTCGCCATGCACCAGCACGAACGGCGGACGCTTGTAGGTTTGCACGACATAATCGTGATCGTAGCTGATGATTTCATCGGTCAGGTTTTGTTGAGCAGTCGTTTCTAGCATTTTCTTATCCTTTTATTGTCTGTTCTTGGCGGCTTGGCGGTTCAATTTGCTCCAAATACTCGCCCCACCGCAGCTTTTCTTCCACCCACAAATCGGACAGCTTATAACTTTCCAGCCATCCGTTCTCAATTTCGTAACTCAGAATCGCCCGTAACCATCCATAAATGCGCTGAACCGCCTCGCCTGAGATTTTGCCGGAAAACAGCACATGCTGTACCAGTTTGCGGCTGTAATCCGAATCCCGCGCCAGTGCGTTATACATCAGGTGGTGCAGTTCATGGCAGTTCGGGCACAACTGCACTGTGACCGCGTTCTCGCCGTGTGTGGCGATGTCCCACAGGTGATGGCGCTGCGAAATCGGGTAGCCACAGGCCGAGCAGGGTGTCATACGCTCTTTGTCGGATGGTCGGCGGCGGCGCATCATTTTGCGATACTTGTGTGCCTGATAAAAATCCAGCCAGTGATGAATCACCGCCAGTCGTTCAGCATCATCCTGTTTGGCTGCCAGCGCTTCCTCAAAAGCGGTGATGATCTTCTCCGCCATCGACTTGCGATAAACATAGCGAATCAGCGCGTGCAGTTCATCGATTAGTGCTTGTTCGTTCATACCAGTAAACCTCGCCTCCCGACCAACACTAATCGAATTTTAACTCACCATAGGAATGCTAGAACACCTTCATTGTGATCTGCAACAACGGAGTAAAATTTTCGAACCCGCTCAAAGTAATCCCACATCTGATCGAGACATTGATCGTCAGATACGAATTGTGACACTTTATATACACCCGCCTCGCTCATCATAATGGGGTCAAAGTTCTTCTTCAGCCCCTCATAATCAATCGTATTGAACATCTCAACCACCTGATGGACTTCATCAGGATTCAAATAATATACAGGAAAGCCTTGTCCCGATTTTGCAGCTAGTTCCTCACCACCTACCAATCGCACGTCCACCTAAATCAGTGCGAGGATCACCTCCATTTCGTCGTGCTTCAGATAACAAGAAGCAGAGCATATCCCATGCGCGACTTATCGCAACGCAGCGGGTTTCTATGCCGGGATTGTTTTCAAGCGTGCGTTTTGCCTCTTCCAAAAAAGCAATCCCTTCCTGCGGAGGTGTTGTACCTCTTTTAGCTTCAGAATATTTCGCAATAGCTTTTTGTGGATTATGGAACACATAACACCAGACATACTCCCCACCTATGGGGTCATTCCTTAACTGCTCCAACAATGCGCAACCATCAGGTATAGCCTGGTAGTTCATATCGTAGCCCATCTGACTTGCCTCACTTCGAAAACATCGTTCCGCCGCCGGATTTCAGCCCTTTTAAATCGGTAATGACCGCCTGCGAAACGCCTGTTTCCAGCGCGTGGAGAGCCGTTTGCACCTTCGGAATCATGCCGCCGAAAATCGTGCCATCAGCAATTATCACCTGTTCGTTCACCACAATAAGTCTCATCTCCCGACCAAGATCAACCGAACTCTAACTCATCAGACTGTCGCTATAACACCTTCGCCGTGAGCCGAAGCCTCGGCATAAAATACCCGTAATTGCTCAAAGAAGCCCCATATCACATCAAAACTGGAGTCGATTGAAAATTTGTAGACTTTCGCCTTAATCATAGCCCCGATGTCGTAATGCTTTTTCAGGTCGTCACTCGTTACCGTCGCAAGCTGCAAATGCACTTTTTGTACTTCAGCCGCCGGGAGATAATAGACAGGTGGTTTCCTAATAATGGATGATTGTAGGTTAGATATATCGTAGGCGTTCCAATAAACCATCACATCTCCCATAAGGCCCTGTTTCGTAATCTCTATCGGGGTGTTTCTCATTTGTGATAGCAGATAACAAAATTGATTCCAGGTATCTTCATCGTGATCGAGATGACGATTTTCGAGGCCGGGATAAGCCTGAATAGTACGATTAACCTCCTCAACAAACTCGATAATGTCGCCCATTGCACCTCTTTTGAATTCTTCTGCCAACTCTCTGACTTTGTTCAATGATTCCTGTTCTGCGAGTAGTGGAAGACCTGCAAGCAACTCTCCGCCCAAGAGACTGGTTTTCGCCAGTTGAAATAAAGCACAATTTTCGGGAATAGCCTGAAAGTGAATTTTTGCTCCCACACTATAACCCTCAAACCCTATCTGGTGAACACCGTCCCGCCGCCGGATTTCAGCCCCTTCAAATCAGTAATGACCGCTTGCGAAACACCCGTGTCCAACAATCACTTCAAATCCTTTATTTTCTGCTGAACTTGCCGACCAAGCGTCTGCAAAGCGTTAGCATCAGCGCTTAAGCCGCCCTGACGATTAACTTCGGTAAGGATAAAGTTGTAAAACTGATCTATTGCAGGGTCATCAGAAAAGTACAGACTCAGAGTTACACCATACCCTGCTAGAGACTCAAAATCATCAAGTTCAATCAGCCTTTCGAAAATTGTCCTTCTGACTTCAGGTTTTAAGTAAAGGGATTCGTCTAGGTCAAGCAACTTATGAAGAATACTTATATCCTGGCATTCATGGATTTTTTCCAAAGCACTTTGATTCAAAAGTTGATTTTCGCCACGCTCATAATCCCCCTGAATGAGCTTTTGTCCTATTTTCATAAGATCATCATTATCACTCATGGCTAAACACCGTTCCGCCGCCGGATTTTAGTCCCTTCAGATCGGTAATGACCGCCTGCGAAACACCCGTTTCCAGCGCATGGAGCGCGGTTTGCACCTTCGGAATCATGCCGCCGAAAATCGTGCCATCCGCAATCAGGGATTCAGTACGCTCAGGGGTCAGCGTCGGAATAACCTGTCCGTTGAGCAGCACGCCTTCCACATTGGTCAGGAACACCGCCCGACTCGCGCTGATCGCCGCCGCAATCGCCCCGGCGACGTGATCCGCATTCACGTTGAAATTGGTTCCATCGCCCAACGAAATCGGCGCGATGACCGGTGTCACCGACTGTTCCAGCAGCGTAATCAACACCTCTTTGCGTACCGATGTCACTGTACCTGTTAAGCCCATGTCCTGCGTCGGGTGTTCCATTTTCGATGCGCGTACCAGTCCACGATCCACGCCGCTCATCCCCTGAGCATCCACACCAGCCGCCAGCAGATAGCGCACCAACCGCTTATTGACTGTCCCGCACATGACCATTTCCGCCACTTTGAGCGATTCCGCATCGGTGATGCGCACCCCATCCAGAAAACGCGGTTCAATCCCTAACACCTTTTGCATCGCGGAAATCTCCGCCCCGCCGCCATGTACAATGACAACGGGTGAGGTTTGTGCCTTTACTGCCGCCGCGAATCCAGTTAGAAAATCCGGGTCATCTAGTTCATGTCCGCTTACTTTAATGACTATGGGCTGCATATCTATTCATTTCCTATCTATATCAAAATATGCTTTGCGTCTCTGCGTGATCTCTGCGCCTCAGCGGTTAGGAATTTCTTTTACCCTACCGCTATCAATCCAATCGCTACCAACGCCACGACAATCCCGCCCAACTGGATGCGCGATAGATGCTCTTTCAGCACCAGCCGCGCCATCAAAATCGTCACTGCCGGATACAGCGAGGCGACCACCCCCGCGATGTCCAGCCGTCCTCCCTGCCGCGCGATGACGAAAAAGATATTACCGAACGCATCCAGCGCACCAACTGCCACCACCATCAGCAGCAAACGGTTGCCCTGAGGTAGCCGAACCTGCTTGCTGAACATCACCAGCGCGAAAGTTGCCGCCGATGAAGCGATACGAGCCGCCACCAGAGGCCACAGCACAGCCGTCGGACTCACGCGGTCAATCAGCACTAGAAAGCCGCCAAATCCGATCCCGGCGACAGCCACCAGCTTCAGAACATTCCGATCGGTTCCGCCGCTGCCGGAATACGAGATCAGCGCGACACTGGCGATGCCCAGAATGATGCCCACTGTCTGATTCCAGACCGGGACACCATGCGCGGCGATCCCCACCACGACTGGCAGTATCGCCGCGATAATCGCCACCAGCGGAGCAGCAATGCCCATCCGTCCGGTTGCCAGCGCGCGGTAAAATGCCACCAGCCCCATCACGCCCAGCAGCCCCGCAATGACACCCCACGCAAGATCATTGATGGATGGAAATGCTTCGCCCGTCGCAATCGCCAGCACCAGATACAGGATAAAGCCGATGAAATGTGCGACAGCCGCCACACTCAGCGAGGCAATCCGCTTGGATGCCAGTCCGCCGCCGAAATCGCCCATGCCCCATGATGCCGAGGCCGCCAATCCGAATACGACTGCTGCTATTTCCGGTTGAATAATCAATCGCTGTGTCCTCGATAAACGTTAGAGCAGGGCGGTTGTCTCTGGAAAACCATACATCAGATTGAAGCACTGTACCGCTTGACCGGATGCGCCTTTGCGCAGGTTATCGGTCACGCTGGTGACATGCAGATAGCGATCATTCACAGGTGTCAGGCTAATAGCCGCGCTGTTGGTGCGTACTACATGCTTGAGCGAGGCCTGCTGTTTAGGTGGCAGCACCTTGACCAGCGGTTCATTGCCGTAGGTTTCTTCATATAGATTTTGCGCATCTTTAGCGCTGTATTCCGGCTTGAGCGTCACATAGATGCTCGCCATCAGACCCCGATCCAGCGGCAGCAAATGAGGGGTAAAAATCAGCAAACCCGCTTTCTGGTTGATCTTCTTCATCTCCTGCTCGATTTCGCCTGTATGACGGTGGGAGCGTCCAGGGCTGTAGGGATAGAAATTGCCGTACACTTCGACAAATTGCAGATTCGGTTTCGGCTCACGTCCCGCCCCAGATGCGCCCGATTTCGCATCGACAATAATGGGGGTATCTTCGAGAATCCAGTCATGCTTGAGCAGCGGATACACACCCAGCAGGGTCGTGGTCGGATAGCATCCCGGCGCAGCGACCATATCCACACCCTTCAGCTTATCGCGGTTGAATTCCGGCAGACCATAGGGTGTGGGCAGCATTTCCGGGTGAGGATGGGCATGGTCATACCACTGCTCATAGGTCTCCGCCGTATCCAGCCGTAAATCCGCCGAAAGATCGACCACTTTCAAGCCCAATTCACGCGCTTCCGCCGCTTTGATAGCGGACTTGGTATGCGGCAGTGCCAGAAACACCATATCCACACTGTGCAAATCGGCCTGATCGGGCGGGATATATTGCAAATGCGTGCCATTGATTGGCGTTCCAGCGTAGGTGCTGGATGTCCCGAAAACGAGATCAACATTGGGATGCTTGGCGAGGATTTCGACCAAATCCTGTCCCGCGTATCCCGACGCGCCGTATACACCAACTTTGATTTTATCTGCCATTGAAGAACCTCCGCCTATCCACTTTTCAGGAATGATTTCACTCAGCACTCAGAACTAAGCACTCAGCACTATAAACAAAATCCCCCTGACCGTCACAATGGAGGCCAGGGGGAGATTTTAAGCGTTACAGACTACGTCTCGTGTCAGCGCAAAAATCCCGGCAAGACCTCATCAGTCTGCGGGCGACGGCTGCGACGACGGCGCGGAATATTCAGTTGTTCAATCGGATTGAGCAGTGCCATTGTATGGAACTCCTGTTTCTGAACAACAGTATAAGTTTATGTCGCAGAAGGTTCATTGTCAACCTGAAATGGATATGCGTTTTGAAGTCGAACAACCCCTATTTTATGGGGAAGAAATCCGCGTCACTTTCATGCTATAAGTGTTTACAGGAGGAAACATCATGATGACAAAATATCGCATGATTCAAAGTGTTCTGGTTATCCTTATTCTGGGTGGACTGCTGCTGGGTTTTGCGCTTATGGCGAATGCTTTTTCGCTGGCAGCTCGTCCGCTCGGATAGTCCTCGCCCCGAGGGAGAGGGATTAGGGTGAGGGTTTAACTTAACCGACCAGACGCGCTTTCAGTTCATTCAGATCAGCAGATGTTACGCCGCAGGTATTCAGAAACGCGGTGATGCCGCCGTATCGTTCCTGAACATGGGCGAGAAAATTCACCATCGTATGCGCATCTGAACTGACATCGCGCTCGAATTTCTGCATATCGCGCTTATTTTTCACGGCATCCACCCGCCATTCCTTCACCAGATGGCTGATGCGCGGCGTGGTTTCAGCGTAATCCTGCACGATTATGTCATCCGCTACACCCACTGCACCGAGTATGAACGCGCTAATCATCCCGGTGCGGTCTTTCCCGGCATAGCAGTGATAGAGCGTCGTCGGTTCACTCTCGATAAGTGTCGTCATAATCTCGCGGATTTGCGGCTGGCAGTGTTCGAGGTAGTAGGCGTACACCTCATACATGTTTTTGTGGCTTCCAGCCTGAGCGTGCCACTTTTCATCGCGATTCAGATGATCCCCGATAAAAGGGATATTCCGGTAACGCATCACATCTGACTGCGCGGGTGCATCCGGGTAATGCTCAACTTCCCACTCATCGCGTATATCAATGATCGTCTTTACGCCGTAATCGACCAAAACAGTTTGTGCATCCGGTGTAATGTCCGTCAGAGTCCCTGACCGCACCAGCACGCCTTTTTTCGTCACACCGCCATCGCGCGTCGGGTATCCCCCTAGATCACGCACGTTAAAACCGCCATCCAATTCAATGTCACGTACCGCCATGTCAGTCCTTTTTGGATTACCTATCTGTTTTCAGAAGTTTAAAGTGACGAGTTTAAAGTTTTAAAGGGTCAATTATTAACATGCGTTGAGGCGACGAAATAGGACTGCCCATCAATTTTACACTAATGGATAAACTCAATAGAATGCGCCGCTTTCGTAGGGACACGATACATCGTGTCCGCCTTAAATCAGCCAATTTCCTTTCGCAACACTCCCCGCATTTTACTAACAACTAAAAACAACCACTAACGACCCCCTCAAAATCTCCCCGTCATGGCCTGCACATAACCCGTCAGTTCCATATAGCCATAACCCGTCGCATCGCCGCTGATTTTGACCGCGCCCTCATAGTAATCAACACCCCCGCTGCCGATCAATTCCTGATCTGCCAGCAGCGGTGTAATCGTAATATTGAGTGGGTCGCCTGCGCCTGTATTCACACTGATAGTCCAGCCCGCCGGATAATTCGCGCCCGTATGCGGACTCTGCCAGTGATCGGTGACTTCTAATGTAAAATCGCTGCTCTTGAGATATTGTGTGCTGCCATCGGGATTCACCAGCAGACCGCCAAAAGCCGGTTCGCGCGAACCATCCACCATGCGGATTTGTCCGAGCATCAATTCGCGGTTGTCATCCAGTTGCAGACCAAACCAGTCCCACCCTTGAGCATTCGCACTTAAGGCGCTGGTGCTGAATTCATGATCTTTCCAGGTCGCGCCGCTCACATCAAACGTCTGGTCGCCGATGCGAATCGTGCCGCTGGTGATGAGCCGTGTCAGGGAATAATAATAACTGGCATTGCCCGCTTCGCCGCCCTTCGCGCTCAGGCCGTGATCGCCTTGCAGCGCGGGAGGCTTGATCTGTTCCAGTGTCAGATTTACGCCGAAATTCGTCGCGTCGGCGCTGATAATGGTTTGTTTCGCCTCATCGTCCTTCGCGGCAACTTGCCAATTATCAATCCAGACACGGTAGCGTGGGTCAGCGGTTGCCCCGGCTAATCCCGCGCCGCCCCGACTGAAACGCTGCTCATGATAATACTGACCGCCGCCCACATCACTCACAGCGAAATGCGCCATATAAACCTGATTGGTGCGCCATTCCGAATCGCTGCTGACAGCCTGCGGGGTGATCGCACGGCGGAAAATCGTGAACTGATAGCCGAAGTGATGCCCGTCGCTGGTTTCGACATTGCCCGTGTAATACCACCACTCGGTCTGGAAATCGGGATGTGCGCCAAAATCCTGCGGAAACTGCCAGTCACGCGGGGCAATCGCGCGGGTATAACCGCTGATGTCCGTGTTCACATCGCCGAACGATGCACTGGCGGTCACGTCTCCACCGCCGCTCGAATCGATCAGACTGAAGCCGAACACCACCACCGCGATTGCCAATAAACCCAATACAATCCAACGCCACATAGCACCCTCATCATTTGTTCCAAACGTCACAATTATATGACAAGATGCGCCGTTTTCGTATGAATCCAGCACCGTTAGAAATTTCTCACCGAAAAGTTTACCAAAAGGTAGCCCTATTTCTGTTGATCTGTGCTACCGTGTCTATTGAACACACGACATAAAATCAACCGTCTTTTGTAGGGACACGATAATGTGTTTTAACTTCTATATACGGATAAAAATCGCCTCTTGTTCCCCTCTCCAGGAGCTTGCGAGTGGGGAGGGGTTAGGGGTGGGGTAAAATGCATTGGCAGAAATCACTTGGAACTTTATCGCCGCATGTCGCCGCCCATCGGCGGTGATTTCCCCGTCATCGCCGCCGCCTACCCCCTCGGCGGGGCAGCGATCAGGGAGACTGCCGCCATACCAGGAAAATGAGTGACTGGCTTTTACTTGACTAAAAACCAATCACGATTCGCCCGTAGGGACACGATATATCGTGTCCCTACAAAAATAGCGATCTATAAGGGTAATTCCACGCGTGTCACGCCGTCTTTCGGCAGACCGACCAGCTTGAAGCCCATACCTTCGGTCACATGCAGCATATCCTTGTTGTCGTAGAGGATGGTTCCGATGATACGCGCGATGCCTTCCTGCCGTCCGATGCTGACCAGTTCCGCCAGCATCTCGGTACCGAGTCCCTGTCCCTGATAGGCATCGGTCACGATAATGGCAAATTCCGCGTCGTCACTGCCCACCAGCTTGATGAGACGACCACCTGCGATGATTTGGGGTTCGCCCGTTTCCGGGTTTTCGATTTGTGCGACCAGCGCCATCTCGCGGTCATAATCCACGAAGCTGATGCGCGACAGGCGTTCATGCTCGACGCGCTGGCTGAGTTTCATCGGGAAGAAATAGCGCAGATAAACACTGCGTTCCGAAATCGTCTCATGGAATTTCGCCATGAGTGGTTCATCTTCCGGGCGAATCGGACGGATGGTGACAGGAGTGCCGTTTTTCATCGTCCACTCTTGAATATACTGTGTCGGATACGGACGAATCGCCAGTTTGGGCAGTTCGGCCTCGGTCACGTCCTTATCGTACAGCACAACACGGGCATCCAGCGCCAGAATGCGTTCCGGCGAAGCCAGCAGCGGATTGATGTCGATTTCCTTAATCCAGCGCTGCTCCACTACCAGTTCACTGAAGCGCACCATCAGTTGTTCCAGTCCAGCCAGATCAACCGGGTCACGTCCACGCACACCCTTGAGCGCCTTGTAAATCGTCGTGCGCTCCATCATGCGTCGCGCCAGTGTAGTATTGAGCGGGGGAATACTCAGTGCGCGGTCTTTGAATACCTCGACCAGTACACCGCCCATGCCGAACAGCAGTACCGGCCCAAACTGCGGGTCAGGACTGCACCCAATAATCAATTCGTAGCCATCCAGTTTGACCATCGGCTGCACCGATACACCGAGGAAGTCTTTCGCGCTGGCTTTCTCGCTCACCGACTGTTGAATCGCACGGAAAGCCGTTTTTACCGCGTCAGCATCGCCCAGATTGAGCTTCACGCCGCCCACATCGCTTTTGTGGGTGACGGTTTCCGAATGCAGCTTCAGTACCACCGGATAACCGAGGGTTTCGGCAGCTTTAACGGCTTCCTTCTCAGTAGCAGCGATGTGCATCGGAATCGTGGGAATATCATAAGCCGCGAGGATGGCTTTAGACTCGGTTTCGGTCAGAATGGTGCGTCCAGCCTGACGTGCCGCGTCGATAATCTCCTGTGCGGTTGACCGTCGTGAGGGTTCACCAGGCTGTGTCGCCGGGAGCATCGGTGTTTCATAAATTGCACGCAGGTTATCCGAATAGCGCCACATGTAATTGAACAATCGCGCGGCAGTATCGGGATATGGCAGGGTAGGGATATTGGCTTCGTTCAGAATGGCTTCTCCGGCAGCGACTAACTGTCCACCCATCCAGCTTGCCAGTACCGGCTTGCCCTTGATCTGCGCATATGGAACCAATTGACGCGCAGTTTCGGTGGGATCGGTCATATCTTGCGGGGTCAGAATCACCAGCAGACCATCGCTGTTAGGATCGGCTGCGGCGATTTCCAGTGTTTTGGCATAGCGATCCGGTGGTGCATCGCCCAGAATATCAATCGGGTTGCTGTGGCTCCACGCGGCAGGCAGGATAGCATTCAGTTTCTCGATGGTTTCCGGCGCAATTTGTGAGAGTTCGCCCCCTCCGCTAATGAGTGTGTCGGTTGCCAGCACACCGGGGCCGCCTGCATTGGTCAGAATCGTCAGGCGCTTGCCTGCTGGACGAGGCTGCTTCGCCAGCGCTTCAACGGTGTAGAAAATATCGGATATACGTCCCACCCGCAGCACACCGACGCGCTTGAAAGCAGCATCCAACACTTCATCACTGCCTGCCAGCGAACCTGTATGCGACGCGGCAGCATGAGCAGCGGCTTCGGTACGTCCGGCCTTGATGACGATGATCGGCTTGCTTCGGGCGACTTCACGCGCGGCTGACAGGAACGAACGCGCATCGCCAACAGTTTCCATATAAAGGACAATGCTTTCGGTCTGCGGATCGTCACCCAGATAGCTAATCAGGTCGCCCCAGTTCACATCCAGCATCGAGCCAATCGAGATGAAGGCGCTGAAGCCAACGCTTTCCTTCAGGCTCCAATCCAGCACCGACGTGAGCAGCGCGCCGCTCTGGCTGATAAAACCCACTTTGCCGGGAAGCGCTATGCCACCCGCAAAAGTAGCGTTCAGGCCGTAATGGGGCATCATTACGCCCAGGCAGTTTGGCCCGACGATGCGCATTTTGCCTCTGGCGATGTCCATAATCTGGCGTTCGAGTTCCACGCCTTCCGGGCCAATTTCCTTGAACCCGGCGGAGATCACAATCGCGCCGCGAATGCCCAGATCAACGCAGTCCTGAATCAGCGGTGGAACGCTCTTGGACGGTGTGACGATGACCGCCAGATCAACCGGGTCGGGTATATCACGAATGGTTGGATAGGCTTTCACACCCAGCACCGAAGGACGTTTGGGATTGACCGGAAAAACTGCCCCGCCGAACGGGTTGCTGATCAGATTGGACATGATGGTGCGTCCGACGCTGCCGGGGTTTTCCGTTGCGCCGATCACGGCGACATTCTTCGGCGCGAAAATCGCATCAAGCGCCTGAAACTGACTTTGTACTTCATCGCGGGTCATCGCGGGTTTGACTGAGTTGACCATTACACTGCTCCTGAAAACCATGTTGTAATCATGGTTGGAAGATACCACATTTCGGGTATTGATTGAAAGGACATTCTACGGCTTTACTTGAGACAAACCTCGTGATTATGACAGGTTATTATGGTAAACAGGCGGCGTTTAACACTTAAAATAGATAATATGAGACTGATTATCGTCATTCTCATAGTTGAAGCAATGCTTTATCACAAACGCCTTGCAGGGAGAAAGTAAATGAGACGGTTTTTGCTAATGGTCATGGTGATTATTTTCGGTATTGCTGCTCTGTCCAGCCTTACTGTGCCTGCAAGCGCACAATCCATCGCCACATACAGTCTCCAAGATTTGATGGAAACCCTTCAGATTTCTCCCGGCACATTAACGGCCATGTCGCATATTTTTGACGACTTGATCGCCACGCCCACCCGCTCTCGTGCAACCGTAATTCCGACGAGAACATTCGTAGCCACACAAAGACCTGCGACGACAAGAGCCGCGTCTACCCCTGCACCACCACCCAGAGCTACTTCTGTACCGAACGCCGTTCCCGATAACTCAGCGGGAAACAAGCAGCAATATGTTGTTCTGCAACTGGACGACTATATCAATGTTGATGCTGTGGTAGCTTTTATGGTGCTGGTGACGGTCATCTGGTTAGTGATTCTGGGTATACTCTCGCTCATTGGGACGATACTCAGCCGTTTAATGACGCGAGCTATTGCTCAATCCATCAACAGCGGCATTCTGAAGCTTAATTCGTTTGAGCGTATCATCAACAGCCTCTATGGGTTTGTTACATTTCTCCTCGCCGTATATTTTCTGCTTTCGATTGTAATTCTGACAGCCGTTGTGATTACCCTCATAATGGTCGCGAATCGCGTCGTTTCACTCACGGTTCCCAGCTTCATCATTCTAGGGATAAGCGTGTACGGGGGATATTACCTGTTCGGGGCGCTCGTGCTGGGGGTTCGCAGCCTGTTTATTCCAAACACCACTCCGGGAACGTACCTGATCTTAGGAAACGAAGCCCCCATGCTGTGGAGTATGGTTCAGGAAGTCGCGACTCATCTGCAAACGCATGTTGTGGATAAGATTTATCTTATTCCCGGGACGAGTTTAGGCGTGTATGAAAGAGGGGCATTGATGCAGAAGCTCATGAACAAGGGTGAGCGCGTTATGCTTCTGGGACTTGGCCTTATGGACGGGTTAACACAGACACAGCTTAAAGCGATACTGGCGCATGAATATGCCCATTACCTGAACCGCGATACCGGGTTTGCCGGGGATGTCGCCATGCGTATTAACATGATGATTGCCGCTATGCACACGGCCTTGAAACGTAAGAATTATAATCACTGGTTTAATCCCATTTGGGCGTTCCTGATGCTCTTTGGCTATGTTTTCACGAAAATTACCTTTGCTGCGATACAGTACCGTGAGCTATTCGCTGACCGCATCGCTGCCGCCCTCTACGGCTCAACTGCTTATATCACTGCTCTGCTGCGGACAACTTATAATGATGTCGCCTGGGATACCCGGATGCGACGCGAAGTTAATGCGGCTGCCGAAGAAAAACGCACCCTGCATAATCTGTATCAACTGCCGCCCTTCAGTGAAGCCGAACAATCGCAGATTAATGATGTCGTCAACCTAAAGCTCAATCAGCAATTGGCCTTTCCAAAAACGCACCCTCCCACAAATGTCAGGATCGCACTGGTCGCTAAACTGGCGCAGCCCGGTGAAGTGGTGGAACTACTGGATCAGCCTGCCTGGGATTTATTTCCTCAGCCGGAACGTTTTCAGGAAGCGATGACAGCCCTGGTTCAGCGCAATCTGAATCTGTTTCAATTCTTCGCACAGTATGTTGCATCGAACAAGCAGAAGAAAGCCTGATAGGTCTGAAATTCTTACTCGAAAATAACCCTACCCTTGACATTCGCAAGCAACTAATGAACCATTGTGACCCTATATGACACAGGAGTATCGCGTGTGCTGCTGACCATCACCACCACTCACCAACCCGCCTCTGATCTGGGCTATCTGCTGGCGAAACATCCCGGACGGGTACAAACTTTTGAACTGGCTTTCGGCAGTGCCCATGTTTTTTATCCCGAAGTCAGCGATCAGCGCTGTACCGCCGCGCTGCTGCTGGATATGAATCCGGTGGGATTGGTGCGTGGACGTGCCGAAAGCAGCTTTTCATTGCAACAGTATGTTAATGACCGCCCCTATGTCGCGTCGTCATTTCTGAGTGTGGCGATTGCACAGGTTTACGGGTCGGCGCTTTCGGGCATCTCCAAAGATCGTCCCGAATTGGCGGATACTCCGATTCCGTTGGAAGCAACGATTACAGCGCTGCCATCGCGCGGAGGCGAAGACCTGCTGCGGCGCTTGTTCGAGCCGTTGGGCTACACCCTTCAGACGGAAAATTACACGCTGGATGCGACTTTTCCGGCCTGGGGCGAAAGTGCCTATTTCACCATCACATTGACTGCCACGACGCGCTTAACCGATTTGCTCTCGCATCTGTATGTGTTGATTCCGGTGCTGGACAACGACAAGCATTATTATGTCGGCAGCGAAGAAGTCGAAAAGCTGCTGCGACACGGTGAAGGCTGGTTGGCGGCACATCCGGAACGTGAACTGATCGCCACACGCTACCTGAAATATCAGCAGAGTCTGAAGCAGGCCGCGCTCAGCCGTTTAATCGCGGAAGAAGCGCCAACCGTTGATGAAGAGGGCGAGAAGCGCGATGCAGAAGAATCCGCGTTGGAAGAAAATATCAGCTTACATGAGCAGCGTTTGGGCGCGGTGCTGGCAGCGCTAAAAAACAGTGGCGCACATCGGGTGCTGGATTTAGGCTGCGGCGAAGGCAAACTGTTGAGCCGTTTACTGAAAGAATCGCAGTTTACCGACATCCTCGGCATGGATGTTTCTTACCGGACGCTGGAAATCGCCGCTGATCGGCTGCATCTGGATCGACTCTCGCCTGCCTGGAAGCAGCGCATCAACCTGATACACGGTTCGTTGATGTATCGTGATCCACGTTTGAGCGGATACGATGCTGCCGCGCTGGTCGAAGTGATCGAACATCTTGACGCGCCACGTTTGGCAGCTTTCGAGCGGGTACTGTTCGAATTCGCCCATCCGCGAACCGTCATCCTGACCACGCCCAATGCCGAATACAATGTGAAGTGGGAATCACTGCCCGCCGGAAAGTTCCGCCACCGTGACCACCGCTTCGAATGGACTCGCGCCGAATTTCAGACCTGGGCGCAGGGTATCGCTGAACGCTTCGGTTATCAGGTGCGCTTCCTGCCGATTGGCCCGGAAGATGCCGCTCTCGGCGCTCCCAGTCAGATGGGCGTGTTTGAGGTGAATGGTGATAGCTAATGACGGATAATCTGGAATTCGCTCTGGAAAATATCAGCAATCAGGATAGAACGATCCGCCGTCAAGCCTTTGAGATCATTGAGCAAGCACGGGAAAAAGCGGTTCCCGGTTTAATCACCATTCTTGGGCAAGATAATGGCTACAGGCAGGATATTGCCTTAAGTATTTTGTGGGGATTTTTTCGAGATCACCAAATTACCCATCCAGATTTGACTCCAGCCCTTATCGGTGCGATTCGTGCAAATAAGGATAACAATCCTCTGGTTATTCATGATGGGATAGGTTTTATCGCCGATTTAAAGGACTCTACGGCATTCGATGATTTGATTGAGTTCCTACATGATGACGAAGAAATGTTACGTGAAGGAGCAATAGAGGCGTTAGCACTTCTAAAAGATGTTCGTGCTATTCCTTTTCTTATTCCGCTCCTCAAGGATGTAGTGCAAGACATTCGATTCAGAGTGGTATGGGCGCTCGGATACATTGATGATTCAAAGGGTGTTCAAGTTCTCGTTGATATTCTGAAAAATGCCAATCATCCTTATTACGAACTAGCACTTGCAAAAGAGATTGTCGAGATTTTGAGCCGAGTAGGCACGCCTGAAGCCTTAGATGCTGTAAAAGATTGGGAAAACAAACGATGAACATCAACATCCCTGAATTTTCACTGGTCGTTCTCATTGGAGCATCGGGCAGCGGCAAATCAACTTTCGCGCGGAAGCACTTTCTGCCGACAGAAATTCTCTCCTCGGACTACTGTCGCGGACTGGTTTCCGATGACGAGAACAATCAGGCGGCGACGGAAGATGCCTTCGCGGTGCTGCATTACATTGCTGGCAAGCGGCTGGCGAATATGAAGCTGACGGTCATCGACGCAACCAATGTCCAGCGGGAAGGCCGCAAGGAATTGGTGGCTCTCGCGCGAGAATATCATGCTCAGATCGCGGCTATCGTGCTGGATGTGCCGGAAAAAGTGTGCATCGAACGCAATCGCCAGCGCCCTGACCGGAATTTCGGCGTACATGTTATCGCCCGTCAGCGGCGCGAATTGAAAAACTCCCTGCGCGGTCTGGATAAGGAAGGCTTCCGCCATGTCTCGATTCTCCGCTCAGAGGAAGATATTGCCGGGGCAGAAATCGTCCGCACGAAACTCTGGAACAATCTCAAAGATCAGCACGGCCCATTCGACATTATTGGCGATGTGCATGGCTGCTATGATGAACTGCTGATGCTGTTGGAAGAACTCGGCTACAAGATCAATGAAGCGAGCATCACGCCGCCCGAAGGTCGCAAAGCCGTTTTTCTGGGCGATCTGGTGGATCGTGGGCCGAAGATTCCCCAGGTCTTGAAGCTGGTCATGGACATGGTCGCAGCAGGAACAGCGCTGTGTGTCCCCGGCAATCACGATGTCAAACTGATGCGGGCGCTGCGCGGCAAAAATGTGCAGATTAAGCACGGTCTGGCGGAATCGCTGGCGCAGTTGGAAACTGAGCCACCTGAATTTAAAGAACAGGTAGCGACGTTCATCGACAAACTGGTCAGCCATTATGTGCTGGATGATGGCAAGCTGGTTGTCGCCCATGCTGGGATGAAGGCCAGCATGATGGGACGTGGTTCCGGCGCGGTACGTGAATTCGCACTGTATGGCGAAACGACAGGCGAAACCGATGAATTCGGACTGCCTGTGCGTTATCCCTGGGCGGCGGATTATCGCGGACACGCAATGGTCGTTTATGGACATACGCCTGTTCCCGAACCAGAATGGCTGAACCGCACGATT
>JBGAGR010000167.1:0-17556 GCA_044226645.1 Aggregatilineales bacterium | reverse complement strand
TGCGAAATCACCACCTGCCGCACTTTCTGACTGGCTTCCAGATGTTGGTCGATAATTTCTAGTGCCGCCTCGACATCTGCCACCATTCCGCTAAAAAACACGATGCCCTTGCCCCCCAGTCCATCTGCTAGCCGGATTTCCACCAGATTGACCTGAGCGCCTTTTACGCCCCTGTCTGCCGCGTGGATTGCCGCCGGGACACTCGTTGTTTCAACAATGCCGAGCGCGTCTTCCTCTTTTGCGGATCGTCCACCGCCTAATGCCCGTACCACATCGGGATGCACCCCCGGCAGAAAAATATGATCGTTCAGCACATCTGGCGCGGCTTCCTTGCCCGCTTTCAGCGCTTCTTCCACCTCTGCCACTTCCCCGCCAATCAGCACCAGAAATCGCCCCGGCTGAACCGTCCCGGCATGAACCACGCTTAATTCCGCGCGTTTAACCATTGCGTCGCCAGCTAATATCCCCGCCGCGATGCTGCTGAATTCTAACAGTGCCAGCGCGGGTTCAATGACCAGCGGTTTTTTATCAGATGTTGCCTCACTCACGTATCACTACCAATCTGCTACCGAGCCATCTTGATGCCACAGGCGCGGTGTTTCCCATGAACCATCATCTATTTTATCCGCCAGTGCCGCTTCATCCAACTCGATTCCCAAACCGGGTTTGCTCGGCAGGGCGATATATCCATCGACAATCTTGAACGGTTCTTTGATGTATCCTTCGCCTGTTGTCACATGTTCCTGCGCCAGAAAATTCGGGATACACGCATCCAGTTGCAGACACGCCGCCAGCGCAATCGGCCCCAATGGACAGTGCGGAGCAATCGCCGCGTAATAACACTCTGCCATCGCCGCGATTTTCTTGCATTCCAGAATCCCACCAGCGTGGGACACATCCGGCTGTAAAATGACCGCCGCCTGTTTTTCCAGCACCTCGCGGAATCCCCATTTCGTGAAAAGCCGTTCACCCGTCGCAATCGGAATCGTCGTGCTGCGGGCTACAGTCACCATCGTATCGACATTTTCCGGCAGAACAGGCTCTTCGATGAACATCGGATAGTACGGCTCTAAAGCTTTTGCCAGCCGTACCGCCATCGCCGGACTGACCCGCCCGTGAAAATCGATGCCGATGTCCACCTTCGCGCCAACCGCCGCCCGGAGTTCTGCAAATCGTTGTACATTCTCTTCTAGAACAGGCAGCGAATCCACTATATTGATCGGGCCGTTGATGCCCACTTTTAACGCTGTGAATCCAGCGTTCGCGCTGACCTTCGCACTTTCGATGTAATCGCCGTAAGTCTCGCCGTGAACCCAACCATACATGCGGATTTTGTCGCGTGTCGCCCCGCCCAGCAGTTGATACACAGGCTGACCCAGCCACTTGCCCATAATATCCCACAGCGCGTGTTCGATACCGGAAAGAGCGCTCGTTAGCACTGGCCCGCCGCGATAAAATTGCCCTCTGAAAATCGCCTGCCAGTGATGCTCTATCCGGCGCGGGTCTTGTCCGATCAAATAGCGTCCGATTTCATGCACCGCCGCCGCGACCGTCTGCGCCCGACCTTCGACAATCGGTTCACCTAACCCGACGATGCCCTCATCCGTATGCACTTTCAGAAACAGCCAGCGTGGTTTGACAAATATCGTTTCGAGCTTCGTGATTTTCACAATGAGTCCAGTGCAATAAATTTCTTCGCCTTATTTAGGCGATTTTTACGCCAAATCCCTTTGTGCTCTCTGCGTGAACTCTGCGTCTTGGCGGTTCGTCTTATGATTTGGTCTTTCACTTTACCGCACCCAGACGCAGAATGAAACGGAACCGCGCGTCATCCTCATACCACATCGGGAAATTAGTCCCCCACACATTGTTGTGTAGATTAAAATGCATTCCGTTCCGCAAAACAGGCTGGCGATTATTGAAATTGAGCAGCGACAGTTCCCCCGGTGCGACCAGCGCCGCATCCAGTGTGTCAATCGCTATGCTGGATGAATCATCAACACACCGAATTCCGCTGCTTACCGCATGAAGTTTTCGATTGCCATTCCGAATAATCTCCAGCGGTGAAATCCATTGACCGAGTTTGTCCATCTGCCAGTTTTGCGGCTTCTCCACACGCGGATTAAACGATAACCATGACGCTTCCGGCAGACGGCAGGCAGGCTTCTCAAACCATTGCAGTGTGTATCGGATTTCCGGCCTATCCTCCGTGAACTCGATCTCCGCTGTCACCACGCGCGGACATCCATATTTCGCCCATGCTTCATCGTCCAGCTTCATCACCAGCACAAATTGTTGATCCCCATCTCGATAAATCGAGGTCTGCTGCGGTGTCCATGTCTTATGAACAGTCGCTACATCTGCGATTCCAATTTTCGTATAATCTGGCAGTGACCATACCCGCGTGGAGCGTTTATTGATGATATACTGCCGCCAGAAGCGTTGATAATCCGCGTCCGAAAACGTCTCGTAGGTGAATAACCCTAACTTGTTCTTGTCCGATGCCCAATTCCGCCCCGTCGCCTTATCCTTCAGATGAACAATCGCCCCCGTTTGCCCATCAAAGCCCACACTGAAATGTGCTGTCTCAAAAATAGCCGAGTTCTCATCAGTGGATTTTGCATTTTCTCCCCCTCGCTCTGAGGGAGAGGGGGTAGGGGGGTGAGGGTTAATCGCCTTCAGCCTATCTACCGCCTCTTGATGCAGCGCCGTTCCCTCCAAATGCTCTACCGCCTCGCTCAGATACGCACGCTGCTCCGTCCATGATGACTCGAACTTCTGAAACTGCGGTTCCATCCGTACAGCCTGAAAACTCGCTGCATCATAATGGGTGTAATCCTTCAGATGCACTTTTTCGTCCATTCCCCACGTATGCTCAGGGATCATCATCAGCGAATTACTGAATCGGACGAACGCCTCATCATCTGCCTTGACCGTTCCCGCATCCAGCCATGCTTTCCGCAGTCGAGCCAATTCCCGGTACTGATTCACTTTCGTCGGGTCTGACCCCACACCTTGAATCCAGGTATCGCCCATTTCGCCCGTCACGACAGGCAGCGAATTCTTCACAGTCGCTAATTTCGCGGCGAATGCATCCATCGTCGAGGCGACTAACTGCGCTTGAGGGAAACGGGCACGCATATCTGCGAAAGCCTGTAAAGCACTATCCCTCGTCTGCGGGCCGAGGTTGTCATTCGTATGCGCAAAAGCCAATGCATCGCCCAGTCCGGGGATGGTCATCAAATCGCCATACCCGCCTTTTTGATACATCACCATCACAGCGCTCTCGCCCACTTGCCACCGGAACACATCCGGTACATCCGGCGGAGTCGATGCCTGGTTCGCCCCCAGATGCAGAAATTGAATACCCGCTTCCGCCAGCAGCGGCACGATTCCGCGTGTGTGCCCCGGCACATCCGTCATCTTCCCGGCGATAGTTTTTCTACCAAATCGCTTATCCAGCTTTTGCGAGAGCGATAATCCGTGTTTGAACAGCGATACATCCATCAATTCCGTATGCGTCGTGAAGGGCAGACCATGCCAGACAATATCCCCCGCCAGAATCGCGTCTTCCAGCAGCTTTCTCTGCTGTTTTGTCGCCCGTTCCAGATATTCGTAAATCAGCCACGAACCCGTTGTCCACACAAAGCGTTCGCCGTGACCGCCATCTTTCTCGCGCAGGCGTTTCGCCAATTCAATTGCCGACGGGATATAGTCCTCGAAATAACTTTTGACGACAACACGCGCATAATCAGTAAATCCCACGTCGAGATGCGTCTTGAAGACAATATGAACCGTCTGAATCTTTGGGGTCATTGGAGGAGTCCTATGGTGAATATTAATTTGGGCATTCAATCGTACCACTGCAAACAATGCCCATAAACTGTAGGGACGCATCGCGATGCGCCCTCTCATGCTATATCTATATCAAAATCGAATCAATGCCCTGCCTTGCTCCCTTTCTCCATCGGTACTCCGAATGGGGAAAGGGTCGGGGATAGGGGTTCTAAACAATCCTGAAATTATCCTTCAGCGTACACCGCCGCAGACGACTGAAACTCCGGCAGGTCGTCATTCCTTCGCCCGTCGGACTGGCAATCGTGAATGACGTGAATCCCTCGCCACCCCGACCCAGTCCCGCCAGACACGGCGCATTCTTCACGAAAATCGAGCAGTCCATCGCCCGCGCCATCCGGCTCAGATTATCAATATTCTTGCTGTGCATCACCGCTGTATGCCGGAATCCATGTTCCGATTGCACTGCCAGATCAATCGCTGCATCCACATCCGGCATCGGCACAACCGGCATAATCGGCATCATCTGCTCCGACCACACCAGTTGATGATCGGGTTCCACGACTGCCACCACTTGCCGCACTTCACTCCCGACGTTGATACCGATTTCCTTCAGCAGCACACTCGCGTTTTGACCGATGAAATCCTTATTCATGACACCCGGTTTACCGGGGCCGCGATCTTCCTGGAAAATCGATTTCATCAGCCGCTTGAGCTGCCACGAGGTAATCAGATAACCCCCATGTCGTGTCATTGCCTCGACCAGATCATTTGCCACACGCTCAACCACGATACAGGTTTTTTCAGTGACACACACCAGATTGTTATCGAAACTGCCGCCAATGACCACATCCCGCCCTGCCTGTTCAATATCGGCGGTTTCATCCACCACCACAGGCGGATTACCGGGGCCAGCGCACACAGCCCGTTTGCCACTTTTCATCGCTTGCCGCACCACATCAATCCCGCCTGTCACCGCCAGCAAACGCACCCGCTTGTGTACCATCAAATCTTGTGCGGATTGAATCGTCGGATCGACCACGCACGTCAGTAGATTCGCCGGGCCGCCCACACTCTGAATCGCTTGATTCAGCAGTTGAATCGTATAAGCGCTGCATTGTTTCGCGCGTGGATGAGCATTAAACGTCACCGCATTTCCCGCGCTCACCATACTGATGCTGTTGTTGATAACCGTGCTCGTCGGGTTAGTCGTCGGGGTAATCGAGGCGATCACGCCGTAAGGTGCCCATTCTGTCAGTGTCAGACCATCATCGCCTGTCCACACTGTGGGTTCCAGAAATTCTGGTCCCGGAGTCTTATTCGCCACCAGCAGATTTTTCTGTACTTTATCTTCGGCGCGACCCATCCCCGTTTCTTCAGCGGCGAATTGTGCCAGCACTTGCGCATGTTCCCGCGCCGTCGCCCGCATCGCAGCGATCATCTGCTTCCGTAATCCCAGCGGCATATCAGAAAGCTGTTCATAAGCCGCCTGCGCTGCCATCACCGCGCTGTCCGGGTCATGGAACATCCCGTCCCCCTGACCCGGATGAATCGCGACAGGTCGCGGGGCAGGGGCGCGCGATGGTTCCGTAACTTGCCCGTCGCCTAATTCTTGTACCACACTGTTGATAATCCGGCTGATCTGGGCATCATCCAATGGCTGCGTATTATCTGCCATATTTTTATCCGTTCACGTAACAGGTATTTTTGACTTTTAGCTTTTCACTTTCAGCATGGCAATGATAATGACATTGTTGCGTTGTGGCAAGAACGCATCCCAAATGGACTTGTTAGTTTCCTTATGTAAATGGCAAAAGGGTTGTTTGTGGCAGCACTATTGTGGTGGCGCAGAGAGTTGAGAAGGGGGCATTGTGATCAATTTTGCTAGGGAAAATGCCTTTTGGGGTCTCTCCTAGCCCCTTCAGTGGGCTTGCGATTTCTCATAGCTGGATCGCTTTAAGGCTTGTCCGGTATTGACTGTTTAACCGAACATTGAACGTCTCATTTGTGGAGAAGGCTGTTGATAAGCCGTCTTTCAGGCGGGTCAGAGCGGGCTTTAGCCTGCTTCCCGCCGCACCTGGTAGCCGGATGGCTTACAGCCTCCGGTGGCAGATTTCCCGAAATGTCCCTGAATACCGGACAAGCCTCTTTAGCGTCCAGCGGCAAATTGTGGATGAACAAATAGAATCCGTCGGACACGATACATCGTGTCCACTCTAAATCATGTGAGTTCTTTTCACTTTATTCATTAGCCGCGTGGTCTTAGCCTGCGGTGTATGATTGGTGCATCATTCCGCTTTTGCAATTGGAAGAGTCAATGTGAAGCTGGTCGTTTTTGTGGTGGAGTCGCTCTTGCCGCTGAATTGTCCGCCATGAGCTTTGACCACAGCGTTAGCGAACGGCAAACCCATCCCCACACTGGTACGGCTGCCTGCCTGCCGTTTTTCCCACTGAGGTGCGCGTTCCATAATATGCTGCTCAAAATCTGAAAAAATCGCTCGGCCTGTATCCGTAAAAACAATCTCTAAGGTCTTATCGTCTTTGCGCCGCGCCGTTACTTCTAGACGGTCATCCCGCACCGTGAACTTAATCACATTATCCACCATTGCGCTAAAGACCCGCTTAAATAGCTCGATATCAATATTGGCGAGAATAGCCTCATCCGGCAGATTGAACTGAGTCTCGATTTTCTTAATCGTCAGGTTGTACTGCTCGTTTTCCAGACTTTCCCGCAGCAGCGCGATTATATCGACGACCTGCTGCTCAAGATCATATTGACCCAGTTCCAGACGCGCCAGATCAAGGACATCGCCAATCATATTGAATTCGCGGTAAGATGCGGCCAGTGAACCGCGCAAAAGCTGGACAGTGCTTGCCATTGCCTCATCATCTTCGTGCAGGGCAATTAACACCTGTAGTGTGCTGATAACGAGGGCAATCGGACTTCTGAGATCGTGCCCTAACAGCCACACACTTCCAGTAATATCCTCTACTGTTGATCCCAGGATAACGCCCGTTGCTTGCGGTAATTCAGTCATCAATGATTTTCTTTATTTATTTTAACAGCGGCTGTCGAAATGACGATGAGCCGCCTATGCTTAGGAAACAATAATGGCGCACCTTAGGCTGCCCGCCGGAAAACAGCGAAATATTTTTCTCTTTATCCGGTAGTCCCTGCATTAAACCCGATTGCTTCGTAAACCATGACCGATTCACTTCGGCCTTTTACGGTTTGCCAGCCGACTTCACGGACTTGAATATGATCGCCAAGTTGTTCATAAGTCGCCTGACTGATAAGTACCTGACCATTCTTGCTTAAAACTTGCAGCCGCGATGCAAGGTTAACCGTGTCGCCTAACGCCGTGAAATCCATGATGTGATGTGTTCCCACGTTGCCCACCACCGCCCGTCCACTGTGAATACCAAAATTGATCTTCATACGGTATTGCGGCTCAAATTGCTCCGAAAACACCGCTAATTCCTGCTGAATTTGCAGTGCGGTAGTCACCGCTCGTAGCGCGTGATCTTCCTGATGCACCGGAGTATTGAACAAAGCCATTACCCCGTCACCAATGAACTTATTCACCGTACCACCGTTGGCTTGAATAAAACTAACGACGAGGGCGTGGTACATATTCAGGATGCCCACGAGTTGCTCTGGCTCGGTGCGCTCGGATAGACTGGTGAACCCTTCCAGATCAGTGAACAACACACTCACTATTTCCAGTTGTCCACCTAATTTGATCTGGCTGGGATCATTGAGTAGCTTTTCCACGACGGACGGTGACACAAATCGTTCAAAAGTCTGTCGAACCATTTCCTTTGTTTGACGCAGATCATCAGTCTGGGCTTTCGCACGCAGCCGCGCATCAATGCGTGCGGCCAGTTCACGTGGATTGAACGGTTTTGGCAGATAATCTTCCGCTCCCAGTCCCAGCCCTTGCACCCGGCTGTCAACATCCGATTGTGCTGTCAGCATCAGAACAGGAATTTCCGACATCTTCGGGTCAGCCTTGAGCGCCGCGCAAACTTCAAAACCGCTCATCCCCGGCATATTAACGTCCAGAATGATCAGATCAGGTGAGTACGATTGCGCCGCAGCCAGGGCAGTTGGCCCATCGCTCGCTTGTAGAGCTTCGTAACCCACACTCTCTAAAATATCATGAACCAATTGACGACTGTTGGGGTTATCATCCGCAATCAATACTTTCAAGATAACATCCCTGTAAATTTTGTTAACATAACAACAAGTTCAGCGAGATTAATCGGTTTCGGAAGATAATCATCACATCCCGCTTCAAGTGCCCGCTCACGATCCCCCGGCATAGCATGTGCTGAGATAGCAATAATCGGAATATGGCACAGAGTTGGGGTCGCTTTGAGATTTCGCGCTGCCGTCCAGCCATCCATAACGGGTAGGGATAAATCCATCAGGATAAGATTGGGTTGTTGATCTGCCGCCATCTCAATTCCCCTTTTTCCATTTACGGCTGAGATGACCTCATACCCCAGCGATTCGAGCATGTCCAAAATCAAGGTCAGATTATCTAGATTATCTTCAATCACGAGGACGCGACACTGCTTATCCATTAGCCATGCCCAATTTTCAGTGTGGTGCCGAATTTGTCCAAGTATAACACCGTTGACACAACTCTAAAAATACCGGTAGACCGGAAATGCATGACAATATTCCTAGTATCTGACCTTTTTCCCCCCTGTGCTGTAAAGAAACTCAAATAATGAAATAGTGTTTTCGTATGGAGTTGTATACGAAGTGCCGTGCACAATTTATACATGGAAAATTTCATGACTCGCGAACGGGAATCTCTTGTAGGGGAGCAGCACCGCTGCGCCCTCTGGGGAAGAGTAGGGACACGATACATTGTGTCCGCTTTAAATCGTGTCGATTCTTTTCAGTCTATCTATCGGTTGATATGCGGAATGTTTCGCGAAGCGCTGTGTCCAATATCAGACACAGCACTTAGCTGGCTTCAGCCGTCGGGGAGACTGTCTTCAGATAGTTGACCCGACCGTTAGTTTGCCAGGTATCCACAATCGCCATAATCAGGGCATCACAGGGACGAGCATCTGTGAGATGCGTTTGCCGCGCGGTACTCCCCGTCGCGATCAACACCATCTCACCTTCACTTGCCCCTACAACATCAACGGCGACGGCATAACTATCGCTTGGCTCCAGTTCGGGGCTTAGCTTGCGCACAATCCGCAGCGCCAGACCGTCCATATTGTCGGTCTTGCTGCTTGCCACAACTGAACCTATCACTTCAGCGATATACATACGATTTACTCTTAGCGCTTTTCAATTCTTATCCCCATTTCAGCTTTCAACAGAGGACACATAGCAAGCAATAGGTTGCAGTTTTTGCTTGTAGGGGAGGGTCTCAGACCCTCCCGCTTGATCCTCGTGTCGTGAAGTTTCAGGGGGATAGGGGTTTATTCTTTCCGTCCGCTGGCTTTCGGGTCACGCCCCGTCACGCCTTCAATGGAGGCCAGCGCCGCGCCGTATCCCGCCATAATATCGCGTTCGTCACCGCCCAGATAGACACGACCAAAGCTGCCGAACGCCTGCACTTCCAGAATATTGATTTCAGCCGCTTTTTCCGCCTCATTTGCCGCTAGCGCCGCGTATCCAGCCGGCTCAACTTCCAGCACATACAGCGTTTGACCCGCCAGAATCATGTGCCCATGTCGCAGGCGGTTGATAAGCTGTGTCTGGTGAGCATCAATATTGCGGATAATCTGGCTGGAAACAACGCGCGGTTTCAGCCGTTCATCTTCATGCACCCCCAGCGCTTCCAGAATAGCCGCGCCTGCTGCCCGCGTTTCCGCCTGACTGCTCGAATGGACTTCCAGCAAACCATACAAACGCTCGACAATCTGCATTCCCGGACGAACGCCCGTCGCCTTCAGTGCCACATCAGTAATGTGATTGATCTCGATGCCGGGAGAAATTTCAATCCACAGCGAAGCATCCCCCGGTAGCGGCAGGAACCCCCGTGCCACAGTTCCCAGAAATGCCGCGTGCTGCGGTTGTAAACTGTCCAGAAAGACATAACTGCGTAAATCGACGCTCACGATTTCATTCTCCGGCTGGGTGGTGCTTCAGGAATTTCAAGAGATACGGTTTTGGGAGCGCTGCGTTGGCTTTCGCCGCTTGTATCCGCAGCCCCTAACAAAGCTTCAATGTGCTGGACTTCATCCCGGTCAAATTCTTCGTGTTGACAAATGTCGCAAATCCACACCAGCATATCGGGTACGCTCACGAGCATCCCGCCATGCATTCGGAGATATGTTTTCTTACCGGGTTGGTAATATCCAATCTGACAGCACGGGCAGGGGTAAGCAGTTAAATCAGCCATAACGCCCTCCTTGTTTTACAGGGGATAGTACAATCAGCCCCCTGATTTATAATTGTAACTGAGAATGCCCCAAAGCGCCGGGGGCCACCATCGCAAAATGGCTCTACCGACCAGTTGATTTCGCGGAACTGGCCCGAAAACCCGTGAATCCCGGCTGTGATTGCGGTTATCTCCCATAAAGAAAAATTCATTTGCGCCAATCTGGATAACTGCGTCTTCACAGGCACTGACGGTGCATGGCTCGTTAAGATACGGCTCATCTAGTTTGACATCATTAATATAAACGGATTGGTCACGGAATTCAATCTTTTCACCCGGCAGACCAATCAGTCGTTTGATAAGTGGTGGATCATCCGGTTTCGCATTGGGCGCGATGAAAACCACAATATCGCCCCGCTTCGGTTCCCCGAATAAATAACTGACTCGGCTGATAAGCAGACGTTGATCGGGGAGCAGCGTCGGTGTCATGCTGGTTTGCAGCACCACCGAACGAGGAATTGCCAGTTCCAGCAGCGCATAAACCGCCACCAGAAACACCAGCAGATTCACGATTTCACGTGCTCGTCCCTGCCGTTGCAGTCGTGGCCGCGGCGCGTCTAGCGGTAATGGTTTCATGCTTGATCCCCTTGCCCCTGCGAAGCGTCCCTTTGAGTTGAACAAGAGGGGACGAGGGCTTTCACGGGGACTGAATTATTCAGAGTAAGCCATTTCTTAAAATGCTTACGGTTTTTTGTCACTCCCATTAGTGCTGCATCCGATAAATGCTCACAGTAAATTAGCGACTTCTGTAGGGGAGCGGCACTGCTGCGCCCGATCAAAGACTTATCGGATGCAGCACTTAGCCCCTTTAGTGGGCTTAAATTTCCCCCTTGTAGCCGGATGGCTTTGAGCCTCCGGCGGCACTTGTGCGACAAATACGAAGAGAGTGATGGTTGCGATGGATTCACGAAAATCAAAGTAATGGTCTGCTACGGTAGGCTGGGATGGTCAGGATAAGCGATGTGATTGACTAAACCCCAGTCGGATGGCGGCCAGTAGCGAATCAGCGCGGTGCCAATAATCCGCTCTCGCGGCACTTGACCGAATGCCCGTGAGTCCCGGCTGTGATTACGGTTATCGCCCATCATGAAGTACTCGTTTGGCCCCAGCGTCCAGCTTTTATTCGGGCAGCTCCCGGCACTACACGGCTCGTTGATATACGGCTCGTATAACTCAACACCGTCGACATAAACCTTTGTATCGCGGATTTCAACCGTATCGCCCGGCAAACCAATCACTCGTTTGATATACGGCGGCTCATCTGGCGGCACATCTGGCGCGTTGAACACCACGATTTCGCCCCGTTTCGGGTTCCCCAGCAGATAATTAACCCGGCTCACCACCAGAACTTGCCCGGTATGGAAATTCGGCTGCATACTGGGGCCTTCAACAATAAACCGCACCGTCGCCAGGTTGACCAGCGCGTATATTGCCGCGATCAGGATAATCGTTTCGACAATTTCTCGTCCGAAGCCGTGTACGTGTAAAGTCGGACGCGCAAAGATAGGGGTAGTTTCGGTTGTGGGTAGATTTTGCAAGAAGGATTCTCGATTGATCTGATAGTTGGATAAATCTGTATCCAGGTTTGAAAACTTATACAGTTGACTTTTGTGGATCAGAATCAACTGCATAATGTTCCAATAGGGTAGTGGCATTATAACCCCCAATGTTGAGGGCTGGCAATGGCAGTTGCTCGCTCATTACCGAATATTAATCCGATTTTCACAAGCTCTCCGCTGTGCAAAAAGGATGATAGGACTATACTAACCATAAGTGATGTATTGCAATTTTCGAAAGGCGTAGGGTGTCTGGAGAAACAATTCTGATAGTGGACGACGGCAAGGAAAATCGCGATTTCCTGGTCGAACACGTCTTACAACCCAATGGCTTCCAGTCGCTGATCGCTAAGGATGGTAAAGAAGGTCTGGACATGGCGCTTGAATTGCGCCCGGACTTGATCCTGCTCGACTTGCAGATGCCGCGCATGAATGGTATCGATGTATTAAAGCACCTTGCAGCCGTTCGTGCCGAAATTCCGGTCATTCTCATGACATTTCATGGCTCTGAAGAAGTTGCCATTGAAGTTTACCGCCTCGGTGTCAGGGATTATGTTAAGAAACCCTATACCGTTGAGGAAATGAGCGAAGCCATCGAACGCAGTTTGACCGAAGTTCGTTTGCGTAAGGAAAAAGAAGCCCTTACCGAGCGTTTGATTCAGGCCAACCGTGATCTTCAGGGACGTGTGAAAGAACTGAATATCCTCTACAGTGTCGGTAAGAGTGTTACTGAACTGACCAATATGAATGACCTGCTGCCCCGTATTGTCGATGCAGCCACGCTGGTCACACAGGCCGAAGAAGGCTATATCTATCTGGTTGAAGAAGAACGCCTCATCTGTCGCGCCCATAAGCGTCATAACAGCAATCGCGCCCGTTCGGCTGATTTCGAAATCAACGACCCCGCTGCCTTGCAGGCCATGGTAAAGGGCGACCCTGTGGTCATGACACCGCAGGAATTAATTGAAGATGGGAATAAAGCCTTCTCGATGGCCTATGCCCCGATGGTGCTGCGCGGTCAGGTCATGGGCGTGTTAGGGGTCAGCAATATCACACCTGACTCACATATTTTTACCAATAACGATGCTGCGCTCTTAAGTACCTTGACCGATTATGCCGCTATTGCCATTGAGAACGCCCGTAACTTTGAAGCCCTTCATGTTGAGCAGGCCAAAGAGCGCGAACAAATGCGAGGAACCTTTGAACGCCTGGTTCCACCCTCGGTGGTGGATAGAGTGCTCGCCCATCCTGAAGATTTGAAACTCGGCGGAACTCGCCAGCAAATCAGCGTCCTCTTTGCCGATATTCGCGGCTACACCTCTTGGAGTGAAAACGCCCCGCCGGAAAAAGTCGTTGAAATGCTCAATGACTATCTCAGTCTCGCGGCGGAAATCATTCTCGCTTGGGACGGTACACTCGATAAATTCTTTGGCGATGGTCTGATGGCGATTTTCAATGCTCCCAAAGAGCAGCACGATCATGTCCATCGCGCGGCGGATGCAGCGCTTGCCTTGTTAAAAGCTGGCGAAGAAATGCGCACCCGGCGTGGCGATGATCTTCAATACAGCATTGGTGTCAATCTCGGTGAAGCGGTTGTCGGTTACATCGGCACCAACCGTGCCATGAACTACACTGCTATCGGCGATGTCGTCAATACCGCCAAACGCCTTCAGGAACTCGCGCCCCCCGGCAAAATCTGGATCGAATCAGCTATTGTCGAGCAGTTGGGCGATATGGTCAATGCCCAGCCGCTAGGCGAAATCAAAATACGTGGGCGCAAGAAAGCCGCCTTTGCCTATGAGCTAAAAGGCCTAAGCCCCAAATAGCTTTTGGGAAATCGCCGATTTTCATGCGGGCTTTAGTTCCCTTTGCCGCCTATGTTGTAGGTACACGATAGTGCGCAGCCTCCCTGTGGGACATCCTGTCCGTCATAAATCAGGCGAATCTATTTCCGCTTATCCACAAAATCACATAACTTTATGAAAACGAATTCATCTATACTATAAATTGTGTAAATCCCTATGCGTATGTTTCTGATGAGGAATAATGCCAAAGATCAGGGTATTGATTGTCGATGACCAGCAGTTGGTGCGCTTTAGCCTCGCTAATTTTCTCCGCGCTTTCGATGATATGGAGCCGGTTGGAGAAGCCGTCAACGGTCAGCAAGCCGTTGCCGCCTGCGCCGAACTGCTCCCGGATGTCGTGCTGATGGACATCAAAATGCCGGATATGGATGGTATTGAGGCCAGCCGCCTGATACAGCAGTCTAATCCTAACGCCCATGTCGTGTTGCTGACGGGCTTGCCCCAGCAGGAAGTCAGGGAGGCTGCTATCGAAGCGGGTGTCAGCGAATACGTCTGCAAGAATGATGGTATCGAAAAAATCGCCGCTGCTGTCCGTCGCGCCTTTCTGGGTACTGGCGCTGCCGCCTGACCACTCCTCGCCATCGTAGTCAGAAATTTCAGTTCTGCCCCTCTGTAGTGTACAATCGCCCCGTTATGAGAGACGGGAATGATAGCTACAGAACCATGAACCCAATTGCCCATAAGAAGCCCATCATCCTGGTATCGATTCTGCTGCTGCTGATTGCCGCCAGTCGCCTGCTGGTCTTTCGCCAGTTGACCATGAATGTCGATGAAATCTGGTCAGTCTGGCAGACTCTCGGCACGCCCCAGCAAATCCTCCAGTGGACACCATACGACTGGCCTCCCCTCTACTATCTCGCCATCGGTTTGTGGCGCGGTCTGGTCGGGATGCATCCTATTGTCTTGCGTTACTTTTCGCTCCTGTTTTTTCTGGTCGGATGTGCCGCGCTGTATCGTGTTCTGCGCCGCCTCCACGAAGACTCTGCCGCTTTGCTGGTCATACCTGCCTATGCCGCCCTCGGCTATATCGGCATCCTCGGAACCGAAGTGCGTGGTTATGCCGTACTGCTCGGCTTAATGCCCTTCACCTTCTGGCTAACCTTGCGCTACTTCGACCATCCCACCATCCGGCGTGGACTGGCTTTAGGCTTATGCCTGTGTGCTATGTTCTACATTTCCCTCAGCAGCGTCGGAGCCTACGTGATTCTCGGCGTTTATACACTCGTTATCTACCGCAAAGCCGTTTGGCGCTGGTGGCTTCCCGGAATGTTTGCAGCCGTTTTGGCCTTCCCGGTGATTCAGGCCAAACTTGATCTGGTCGTTGTCCGTACCGCTGCCACAACTGGCGTGAAACTCGCCCCATTGCCCGAAGCCCTGCTGTCCCTCTTTCAGAACTTCACTGGCGAATCCATCCTCATCTGGGCAGTTCTGCTGCTGCTGTCCGTTCTGCTGTTGGTCTATCGTCCGCGCACCATCACCCGCCTCACAACGGCCTTCCTGCTCTGGACATTCGGTGGAGCGATTTTGCTCTATTTCCTGAATCCGCTTTTGGCCTTTTTCTCGCCCCGCTATGCCTGGTGGGTCATGATCGGCATCGCTCTCTGCACCGCCTATGGCTTATCCCGCCTACCCCGTATCGCGCGTTATGGGGCAGGGCTGCTCCTCCTTGGCATGACCTTCGTTGCTGTCCCCATTTCCCACTTTGACGAATTTTTCCCGACGATTGGAACCAATCTCGAATGGCTCAGGGATCATCTACAGCCGGGGGATGCCATCTTCGTTGACCCCAGCAACACCTGCGGCCCGGCTGAAAGCTGGGATTACTACATCCGTCTCTACTTCCCGACAGGCTTGCTCTTCGTCAATGACCCGACAGGCTATCGCCGCGTCTGGTTCACCACCTTTGAAAATCGACAGGACTCAGCGGTCTACAGCCAGATTACCGATCATCGCCTGCCGGATCGCTTCGTTGGCCCACCCGGATGCCTCATGCGGCTCTACCAGGCACCACCTGATTTGCCGGGAGTCGCTTTCGAGAACGGGATGCGCTTTCACGGAGCCGATATTCTCGATTCCGATGGAGTAGTCTGGACAGCGCCCGTCGTCCGTCACGAAGGTGAAACCGTACATATCCGCCTCTGGTGGTCAGTCGATAAGCCTGTTACGCAGGATTACAGCGTCGGAACCTATGTCATTAGTTCCAAAGGGAATCTACTCGCTGAAGTCAACAGTGCTCCTGTGCTCACCTACCCGGATGGAGCGCCTGCTGAAACCAGCCAATGGCAGCCCGGACAAATCTACATCGAGGAGCGCGACTTGACTCTCCCGTACCCTGTCGCGAAAAGTTCCGCTGGAATCTACCTCGCGGTCTACTTCTGGCAGGATGGTAAACGCTTGAACGCTCCCGGTGTGGATGAGAACGGCTTGCTCCTTCTGCGCAAGATGCAGATCATGGCCTGGTGATGAATGTCGGGTTGCGTGGCTGATACGATAGCGGTTAGAATCGCGACGTTTTATTCACCATTTGATCTGATCTCGCGCACATTGTCGCGCGAGTTCCATAAAGGACATGAGAATGCCAGCACCAATTGGACTTCAACTCTATTCCGTTCGGGATGCGCTCACCAACGACTTCGAGGGTGTCATCCGTAAAGTTGCCGATATGGGTTATGCCGGGGTCGAAACCGCCGGAATGTTCGGGAGCAGCCCACAGGATGCCCGCCGCTTGTTTGACGAACTCGGCCTGAAAGTGACCAGCGCTCACAGCCCCATGCCGCTCGGTGACGACAAGACCAAAGTGCTCGATACCATCGCCGCGCTCGGATGCAAGTATCTGGTTGTGCCCTGGCTGCCAGCCGAGCAGTTCCAGACCCCTGACCAGATTAAGTCGGTCTGTGAACGCTTGAATCAGGCCAACGCGGTTGCCCGTGAGAACAGCCTGACGCTGCTTTATCACAATCACTGGTGGGAGTTCACCCCCTCGGCTGCGCTGGGTGGCAAGACTCCCTTTGACCTGATGGTCGATCAGCTTGACCCCACCGTCGGCTTCGAGTTCGATCTCTACTGGACGAAGACGGGTGGAAGTGACCCACTCAAGGTCGTCACGGAGTTCGGTTCACGCGCACCCCTCCTGCACATCAAGGATGGCCCCGCTGTGACCGACCAGCCCATGACTGCTGTCGGTGATGGAACCCTCGACTATAAGAGCATCATCGGAGCAGGGGAAGCCACCACCCAATGGCTCATCGTCGAGTTGGATCGCTGCGCCACCGATATGCTGGAAGCCGTTCGCAAGAGCGCCGCTTACCTGACCCAGAACGGCCTCGGACGCGGGAATAAACGTTAAAATTCACGATTCCTGAATGAACTCGTTTTGTTTCTGCTAGGGTTTTCGTACGGGCGCTTCGGTGCATAGCCTCCCTTTGGGACGAAGCGCCCTGATTTTCTCGTTGAGAACTTTTAGGAGTGAAAAGTAATTGCGTTGTATAATAAGGATCGTTTGGATAGTACAACGGTAATAATAAATTACGTCTAAGGTTTTCCAGTTTATATGGTTTTATTGCATGATCCTCATCACCCCGATGCAAAACCAATTTATACTCGTTCCGGTTGGGAAATCCCCTGCGAATACCCTCCGAGACTATCCCGAAAGAAATTACAGATTAATGCTCAGGTACTCATGAAAAATCGGCCTCATATAATGCTGCGCTCGGTAGATGAGTATCCTTATAACTGTGTGGGAATGATATTTGCGTCTCGGCGTGCTTGGATTGAGATCGATCATATTTATCAAATATTAAATGGAGATGGCTATACTAATATTTCTTTTGCGGCTGCGAAACCGGGTGATGTGGTACTATATAAAGACTACAAAGGTGAACCTTCCCACGTAGCTTTGATACTTGAAGTAAACCCGGTGGGAAC
>JBGAGR010000166.1:0-17727 GCA_044226645.1 Aggregatilineales bacterium | reverse complement strand
TCCCTGAGAGTCTAATATGATTCGATGGGAGTAGGGACACGATATATCGTGTCCCTACAGCGTTAAACTTCCAACTGCATATTGTAGAGATTGGCATAGGTGCCCTCCCGCGCGATAAGTTCGCCGTGTGTGCCCTGTTCTTCAACGCCGTTATCGGTCAAAACGATAATCCTTTCGGCATGTCGAATGGTCGAGAGGCGGTGCGCGATGACCAGCGTCGTGCGGTTTTCGGTCAGCCGTTCCAGCGATTCCTGAACCGCTTTTTCGCTTTCATTGTCCAGCGAACTGGTGGCTTCATCGAAAATCAGCACAGGCGGATTTTTCAGAAACACCCGCGCGATACTCAAGCGCTGCTTTTGTCCGCCGGATAATTTCACGCCGCGCTGACCGATGTCGGTTTCATAACCGTTCGGCAGTCCCATGATGAAGTCGTGCGCGTTGGCCTTTTTAGCCGCTGCGACGATTTCTTCATCGCTGGCATCCAGCCTACCGTAGCGGATATTGTCGGCAACCGTCCCGGCGAACAGATAGACATCCTGCTGCACCACGCCGATATTCCGACGCAGCGAGTCCAGCCGAATGTCGCGGATGTTGTGACCGTCCAGCAGCACTTCGCCTTCCGTGACCTCGTAGAAACGCGGAATCAGTGAACAGAGTGTTGTTTTCCCCACACCCGATGATCCCACTAAAGCGACGTACTCACCGGCTTTGATGTTCAGCGAGATACTCTTCACCACATAATTATGGTCTTCCCTGTATTTGAAGCTGACATCCCGCAGTTCCACATTGCCGCGAACCTGCGTCAGTTCAACAGCATCCGGCGCGTCCTGAATATCGATTTTCACTTCCAGCATATCCATAAAACGGCTGAACCCGGTGCTGCCTTCCTGATACAGGCGCGAGAGATTCACTGCCCGGTGAATGGGGTCGATGATGACACCCACGCATAACAGATAGGTCAGCAAATCGGCTAAATCCAGCGAACCGTGAACAATCGCCACTCCACCCAGGATAATCACCGCGATGGTGATCAACTGCGCGAAAGCGTCGATGCCATTCGAGAAGTAGGCTTCACTTTTATAGCCCTCCCGGCGGCTGTCCACGAAACGCTGATTTTCATAGGCGAATTTGCGGGTTTCGATGGCTTCATTCGTGAATGACTTCACCACGCGGATGCCTGCCAGCGTGTCTTCTACCTGCGCGTTGATGTCCCCGATTCTGTCCTTGCTTCGCCGGAGCGCGATGTTCATACGTCGATTAAAGTAAAAGGCGTAGACCGCCATGATCGGCAAAAACAGAAAGATGATGAGGGTCAGGCTCACATTGAGGTGAATGAGGATGATGAACATCGGAGATCGCGAATAAGTCATTGGTGAGGCGGGTCATCAACTGACCAGTGCGCTGCTCATCATAGAAGCTGAACGAGAGCTTTTGATAATGCTCGAAAAGTTCGCTGCGCATGTCGCTTTCCATCATCGCGCCCATCAGATGCCCCTGATAATCCACAAAGGCATTACACAGCGTGTAGAGCGCCAGCAGCCCCAGCATGAGCGCACCCATCACGTAAATCTGGGTGAGCTTGTCGGGCGAATCGCCAGCCAATACATTTTTGGTGATGAAGTTAGCACAGAGCGGGAGAATGAGCGTCGCCGCCGAAACGATAAACGCGCAGGCCAGATCAGCAAAAAACAATCGCAGATAGGGCTTGTAGTATGACAGGAATTTCCTGCTACGCGCCGATACAATCATGTGTGTCCTAAACCTCTAGTTACCTTGATCGGTTGATTTTTGACGCAGCGGTAGATGACCGCTGAAGGGTTCAGAGGTGATTGGACAGACGCGGCGAATACGATGTGAAAACGGGTATCACCAGACAGCGCAGTACCACCACCTCACGGGTCGTCAGGTATGTCTGGTTAAGATGTGCTTAGGAGAGAATCACAAACAGGAGGAAATTATCCAGAGGGATCAATGCGGCTGGCAGGGCAAGCCTATCAGACCGGAGGGATGTCGCTGGATAAAGCCTAAGCGATCGTAGAACGCAGGAGTTCCTGATTCGACGGTAGATATGTAGGCATGGTGGCTGACATTGAAAGACCTCCTTTTATAATGCTATCGATAAGATAGTGGGTATCATAGCATGGTGAAAGTTTTGTGGCAAGCACAAAAGGTCATTTAGGGGCATTGCCCAAAACATCAATGATCGACTTGCCTATCATTTGATATGACCGCTCTACTGCGCGATTCCTTAATGCTTGCGCCAGAATCATGACGAATCTCACCGAAAAATTATTCTTCCGAGGGGTGGTTGTTTTCAGGCGAGTGCCTTTAAATGGATTATAGGTTCCACATAATTCATTGAGGCATTTCCATGAAAACATGCTTTCACCGATGGTTGAAGCGTTCAGGTCTTTTCAGCCTGATGGTGATTTTGATTTCACTGACCACTCAACAGCCTGTGTTTGCGGCGCAAAGCTGCGACGAAGCCGGTCTGAATCTGGCGATTGCGGCAGGCGGTACGCAAACCTTTAGCTGCGGCAGCGCAACAACCATTACCATCACGGGCACTAAATTCATCAACAAAAATGTGGTTCTGGATGGGAGCAATCTGCTGACCATCAGCGGCGGGGATGCCTTTCAGATATTCGTGATCGGCGATCAGAAAAGCCTGACCTTACAAAACCTCACCATATCACATGGCAATTCATCCAGCAGTAACGGCGGCGCAATCAACGGTTTTTACGGCTCCCTGACCGCGACGCATGTCACCTTTAGCGACAACTATTCACCACACAGCGGCGGCGCACTGTACCGAGGGACAATGACTGTCAGTGACAGCACTTTTGTCAACAACTCGGCAGCGGTTTCCGGTGGAGCCATTATGGCCGATACGCTCAACGTAACCAACAGCACCTTTACGGGTAACAGTTCGGGTTTCGGCGGCGCAATCTATGCCACCGAATTAAATGTCAGCGGGAGCACATTCAACAGCAATACAGCGCTTACATCAGGTGGTGCGATTTATGCGACGGGTATGCAGGTGAATCTGCTGGCGAACACATTTTCAGCCAACACGTCCGTGACAGGCGGCGCACTGACTACGGCGAATGGCATTAACGTCGGGATTACCAATATCGCCAACAGCACCTTCAGCAATAACAGCGCCAGCACCAGCGGCGGTGCGGTGTACAGCACGCATTTCAAACTCAATATCGGTAATAACACACTGGTCAATAACACGGCTCCCAGCGGTGGTACTGTTTATTTCAATGGCTCCAACTACTTTACACAAACCGCTGTTTTCACCCTGCGTGATTCAATCGTGCAAGGCTCTGGTTGTATCGTGGCTGCCGGAACTGTCGGCGGGAGTGGCAACCTAACCGATGACAGCACCTGTCCCGGTCAAAAATGGCCTGTCACCGGAGTGAGCGCGGTGTTAGCGGCTAATGGCGGGGCGACGATGACTCACGCGCTGCTGGCCGACAGCAATGCGATTGACGCCGGGTTGAGCTGCCGTTATCTGAGCAGCGATCCACCAAATACACTGATTACAAATCCGCTTTTCCATAACGATTGGGGTTTGGATGTTGATCAGCGGGGTGCGATGCGGGATGCCCCCTGTGATGTCGGTGCGTTTGAATATTATCAATCGACTCAATTGAGCACAGACAGTAACAAAAAGATTGGTGCGGGTGGCTCGTATGAACTGGGCGTTCAGCACCCGAATGTTTCCCTTGCACAGACCTTTATCATTACCAACCATAATGGATTTGCCTTGTCTCTGAGTGGGCTTAGTCTGCCGGGTGGGTGTACGCTGACCAGTAGTTTCCCAGCGAGCATCGCAGCAAATAATGTTGATGTATTCAGTGTGCAGTGCATCCAGAGCAGTGCTGGTGAATACAGTGGGATTCTCTCGTTCACTACCAATGACCCGAACTATCCGGTATACAGCTTCACCCTGATTTACTATATCCAGATGCCCGGTGTGATTGGAGCCGGCACGGATGAAAGCTGTAATGACGCTGCCCTGTCGCTGGCGCTATCCGAGGGCGGCAGTATAAGCATGAACTGCGGCGCGGCTCCCGTAACGCTCCTGACGAAAACCCCCAAAACCATCAGCAACACCGTGATTCTGGACGGCGGTGGATTGGTCACGATTAACGGGCAAAACGATCATCCATTGTTTGTGGTCAACAGCGGCGCGAACCTGACGTTAAAAAATATCACGTTGTCGGGCGGATCGTCATACGGCTATACGCTGTTCGGGGGAGCCTTGCAAAACAGCGGTACGACGACTATTGAAAACAGCACCCTGACGGATAACCGCGCCATCCCCAATGCGGATACAACGGGTGGCCTGGGCGGCGCACTTGGCAATATCAACGGCGGCATTCTGAATATCAGCAACAGCACCATCCGCGACAATCAGGCGGTGGCAGGCGGCGCTTTGTATAACTATGGCGCGACAGCCAATATACTGGGAAGCACCTTCTCCGGTAACAGCGTCTCCAACGCGGGAGGCGCTCTTTTCGATGATAGCGGCATCCTGAATGTGGCGAACAGCACTTTCTCCGGCAATACGGGGGCAGGCTGGGGATCAGCCATCGGCACAGGCGATGGTCACAACGCGGTTACGGTCAATATCAGCAGCAGCACATTTGCCAATAATGCAGCCGGAGGCACAAGCGGCACGCTTGCTATCCTGAACACCCTGGCTGGCAGCAGTGTCCGGCTTCAGAACAGTCTGTTCAGCGGCAATACAGGTGGTGACTGTAATAAAATCGATGGAACGATTACCGGGACAAAAAATCTGACTGCTGATAATCACTGCCCCGGCAAGCTGGGGGCTGTAACTCAATTTAACTCGACACTGGCGGCAAACGGCGGAGCCACCCAGACTCATGTACTTCTGACTGGAAGCAATGCCATCGGCGCTTCAGTGAGGGTGTGTCTATTGTGAATGACCAGCGTGGGCGAGTTCGGTTTAACGGATGCGAAATCGGCGCGGTTGAATATACGGCTCCCGTCATTACCAGCCAACCTGCCGACCAAACGATTATCAGCGGTTCAACAGCCGTCCTATCGGTCAGTGCCGATGGCGGGAACGGCGTTCCGCTGATTTATCAGTGGTATCAGGGGACAGCGCCGGATACGTCAGTCCCGCTCGGCACAAACAACCCGGCATTGACTACTCCGGCACTGACCGCGCCGGATCATTTCTGGGTACGGATCAGTAATACCTACACTCCGCCGGACAGCACGGACAGCCGCAGCGCACTCATCAGCATGAATGTCGCGCCGACGATTTCCGTTCAGCCATCTGACCAGACCGTCAGTTCCGGCTCCTCAGCTACGCTGACGGTCAGCGCGGCAGGTACTTCACCGCTCACTTACCAATGGTATATCGGCAGCAGTGGCGATACCAGCCATCCTATAGCAGGAGCCACACAGCCGTCGTATACCACACGCCTGTTGTTCAGTGATCGTACATTCTGGGTACGCGTATCGAATCTTGAATCGGTGGACAGCACAGCGGCGGTAATCAGCGTGATTTCGCCGGACGGGGCTGCACCGGTCTATTTGTATGACACCAGTGGGACTCCGGTTATCACCTGGAATCGTGTCAGCGACGCAACAGGCTATGAAGTCCAGATCGCTACGGGCAGCACATTTGCGCCAGCCGCAGTGGTTTATGACGATGATACCCTGCCGTCTGATACGCTTTTCGTCAGCCCGACCTTAGAAAATGGCCTGTATTATTGGCGGGTGCGCTTCAGAACGGATGATGGCATAACATGGGGCAGCACATGGAGCGAAGTGCAGACAATTATTGTAGATGTACCATAACGTAGCGATTCAGTTGGGCGAGGTTGCCTCGCCCAATTCGCTGCAAAAAGGAGTGCTATGCACCTGTCGCGACAATCGCCGCGATCCATGTCTTGTGATCGTTGTAATGGCGGAAAGTATCCCAGGGCACATACATAATCAGGGGGCGTTCGTCGTCAGCGGTTGGGTTGTAATGCTTATAGGGGAGCATCAAATCGGCTTCGGTCATGCTGTTGAGTTTGTTCATGACCAGTTCGTGATTCTGTCGCAAAGTCTGCATAACCTCATCCAGCGGCATGTCATGGTAGCGCTGCTGAATGACCGCGTTAATCGGATCGTCGTCCTGTTCCCATATATCCTGCGGAATGTCCATCGCCTCGCGCTTGGATTTGCCGTTCAGCAGTGCAAGTTCGGCTTTTTCCCACATCGCAATGTGAATCACATGATCTTTCGCCGTCCATCCAGCGGCATCGGTTGGGACGGTAAGCTGCTCTTTGGTGAGCGAAGCGAGATAAGTTTGGAGTTCGTCCCAACTGGTGTTAATCTGGCGCAGCACATCTTCATGAGTCAAGGTATTTTTAGCTTCGCTCATAGGGTTCTCCTTCGGTAATCGTCCTTATTGCCCTGTCTAATACAACTCATTCTTCTCGTCCTCGACCATCGCATCCGCTTCTGCAATGCTGATGTCGAGTTTGGCGTGTTTGACAATCGCCTCTCCGAACGAAACCAACGCATCGTTTTGCTGCTCAGACGACCACAACCCCGAACGCAGAACACATTTGGTGCAGTGGAAAAAGGCTTCTTTGACCGTCACCGCGATCACGAACATGGGCACTTTGCCCTGCATGGTGAAGCGCTGCCGCACATCCTCGTCACGCACGATTTGAGCAGTACCGTTGACGCGCAGGGTATCCCGGCGACCCGGCACAAGGAACAGCAGCCCGATATTCGGATTTTGCAGGAGATTGGAGAGCGTATCACCGCGCCGATTGCCGGGACGGTCTGGAATCAGCAGCGTTTTGCTATCCATGACCTGCACGAATCCGGCTGGATCACCCTTTGGCGAGACATCCATAGCGCCGCTGGCATCGGTTGAGCCGAGCAGGATAAATGGGGATTTCTCAATAAAGGCGCGGCATATATCATCAATTTCGGGGAGGACTTTGTTTTGTGCGGCTCTACCCGCATAGCCCAGAATCTCCCGCAGTTCGGCTTCGTTCTGAATCACCTGCTTAAATGCGCTCATAGTTCTACTTTCATTTACTAATTACCCTTCATTTTAGCACATCTGTACTATGATATACAAACCAGAAATCAGAGGTGGGGTAAAATTACCCGCGTCCCAGAAATGGCATCTGACTCGCCATCACGGTCATAAACGGCACATTGACATCCAGCGGCAGGTTCGCCATGTAGAGCACCGCCTGCGCAGCATGTTCGACATCCATCGTTGGCTCGACAGCCACCGTACCATTGGCTTGCAGCGCGCCTTTTTTCATTCCGGCGGTCATCTCAGTTTCGGCGTTACCGATGTCGATCTGTCCACAGTTGATGTCGAACGGGCGACCATCCAGCGCGGTGGATTTGGTCAGGCCAGTGATGGCATGTTTGGCAGCCGTGTAAGGGGCGGAATTGGGACGAGGCGTATGGGCGGAAATCGAGCCATTGTTGATGATGCGTCCGCCGCGCGGAGTTTGCTGCTTCATGATTTTGAAAGCCTGCTGCGTGCAGAGAAAGGTTCCCGTCACGCAGGTATCCAGCACCGTTCGCCACTGTTCATAGGTCAGGTCTTCGAGCGGAACAGGCGGCGCACCTAATCCCGCATTGTTGAATAACACATCCAGCCGCCCGAAGGTGTCCACCGTCGCCGCGAATAACGCTGACACAGCTTTCGGGTCACTCACATCAGTGGGCATCACCAACGCCCGTGAGTCGGATACCCCGGCTTCCCGAACGGTCTGTTTCAGCGCGTCGATTCGGCGGCCTGCCAGCACGACAGAATATCCGGCTTCCCAGAGCAGGAGCGCTGTGCGTTTGCCAATCCCGCTGCCAGCGCCCGTGATGAGCGCGATTCGACCTGTTAAATTCATGGATTACTGTTCCTTCCGCCAGTTATGATGGATTTCCAAGCGCTTTTATTGTAACGAAGCCATCACGACCAACAAAAATGGGCGACCACTTGATCGCCCACCTGGAAGGCTACGGACACAACATGTCGTGTCCCTACAAAACGCGGTTTACAGAGATTTATTGACGTGCCGCCACAATCGCCGCCCGAATCTGGTCAAAATGCTGGCGGGTATGCGGCGCGAAATTCAGCAGAATCTGCCCAGCACGCAGATAACTGCCTTTGCGTTCCAGTGTTTCAGCCGGGATCAGGCGCGTCATGGCAACGCTGCCCGCTTCCAATTTATGCAGGGCATCGACCAGTTCTTTCAACGTCGGGAAAGCGGTCAGAATCGGCTCGATTTGCAGTGGATTGTTATCCGGCCACGACACATTATCATCCCCGCCGACAATGCCATAAGCGAGATGCTGCACGTAGCGTTCGCTAAAGATCAGATGTGCCAGCACTTCTTTAGCGTTCCACTCGTTTGGGGCGGGCTTTTTAGAGGCTTCTTCTTCCGTCGCCCCATCCAATGCCGCATCCAGTTCAGCATCCAGTTCAGCGTAGAGCTTTTGCACCCGATCCGCCAATTCCCCCGGCGTTGCGGGGACATCTGGCGCGGGACGACCCGAAAGGGTCATCGAAACGGTTTTCTTCTCGCTGCCCCGGTAATACTCGACCTCGACCACATCCCCCGCCTTGAGCTTCGTAACGATTTCAGTGAGCGCATTGCCATCCGGCGTGGGCTTGCCATTGATGCTCACGATGACATCATCTTTTTGCAATCCGGCCTTCGCAGCACCCATGCCTTCCAGCACACCGCCGCCGAGCAGGATACCCTGTGTGACCGGAATGCCCAGTTTTTCCGCTACAGGCGCAGTCAGATTGGTGGGATAAATCCCCAGCATCGGGCGGCGCATAATCCGTAGGTCGAGTCCGGTATCATAGAACGAAGCCAGATTTTCCAGCGCGTCTATCCAATTTTCGCGGAGATGTTCGGCGCTGCCATTCCATGCGCCGCCTTCACCCACGCCGTTGTGATTCAGCGTCACGAGTGTTCCATCAGGCTGTTTTTCCAGCGTGATTTCGATCTGCGTCACAGCAGGCTCATCGCGTCCCTGCCATGTAAAAATGACTTTCTCATCCTGCTTAAGCGCGGTATACATGCCGACAGCATAATAACCGCGATTCCATGAGAAGAAATATGCGCCTGTCTCACGCGCATCCACCACCGAGTTATCGCACAGCCATTCGCGGAACAACATGGCATTGGTAAAAGCTCGGTAAACCTGTGCGGGTGATGCCTTAACGGTCTGGGTAAAAGTCAGGGTCGTGCTTGCCACTTCGGTCAACATAATCGGCTCCTCCTCAATGAAAAATAGTCAAAAGTTAAAAGTTAAAAGTCAAAGTTGAAGGTGTTAAAACGCGACATTTATCGTTCAACTTCATCTACTTTACTGTGAGGTGGGGTATGAGGTTCGAAAGTTTATGCAATCAAGTCGATTAATCGCATAAAGTGATTTTAAGATGCGACGGAGTGAAATATGGACGTGATTAATGATGAACGCTATAGTAGCGCCCCACACCGGAAATGAAGCAGAAAGCGCGTCTATGAACGAGGTTTTTACCGAAACGCTGCATAGCTGGCAGAATTTCTATTTTATGGCAGGCGGTACGGCGGCAACGCTGATCGGCCTGATGTTCGTTACCCTCTCGATGGGTACGCACCTGATTTCAGAAAATACCAAGAATCAAATTCGGCTCTTTGTCACTCCCAGTGTGACTTATTTCATTTCCGCGCTGCTGATTTCCTGTGTGATGCTCGTTCCTACATTCACCCCGCCCGTCCTGGCTTTCATCGCTTTCTTAGGTGGGGTGATGGGTTTAGTGAATACCATTAAACCCGTCATCCATCTGATTAAAATGGCAAAACAGCATCAGGACTTTACGCTGTGGGACTGGCTGGCACAGGTCATTCTCCCGCCTGCCAGTTACGCTTTGCTAATCATCGCGGCAATCTGTTTTCTGACCGATCAATGGCCTGCTGCTTTCCTGGCTGTGTGGATTGCTATTATCCTGCTGCTGCTTTGCGCTATAGCCAACACCTGGAGTCTGGTGATATGGATTATCGACCAGCGCAAACCCTCGGACTAAGCCAGTCTAGACGATCAGTTTAGCAATCCCAAACGCGACAAAAGCCGCAGCTCTGCCCACCAGCATGGTCTGTACGGCACTGCAATGACCAGAAAGAATTGATGATCGCAGGTATTGCGAGATATTGAACTATGCCTTTTGCTGAACAGTACTGAGCATGTAACACCCAAACCCTGAGATTCAGCACAGACTTATCAAAATCGTTTGCATTTCTGGGCAAAATCCCTATGCTGAATGGTACCCAGCATTGCCATGATCGCTGCTTACCCAACACGCCCATTATGTGTCAATGCGTTGTCATCTTCTACACGGGAACCGGGCAGCCCGTATGAAGGTAAGCGTGTGAATATAAACCGTAATTTCGCGGATTTTTCACGAAAATCTGTTGCTTCACCATAAAAAGTGGATTAGTATACGAATAATCCTTTATTTTTCATCAATAGTCTGTTGGGGTGTGGAAATGGCTTCTTATACAAGCAATGAACAAAATCTAGCAACTACAGGTAACGACCAGTCCTACGTCAAACTCATGAATATTCATGAACTGCTTCACCCACGTGTGCGCAACCATAATCTTGATTTGCATCCACGTTGGCAAAAATCGTCGATTGTTTCACAGGAATCGGCGGCGGAACCCACTGAACATGACTCGTGGGTGCTGACCTACTTCCGCTCCCGCGAACAAGCGGAGAAGGTCGAACGGCTGATGGGCAAAGACCGGGTAGCCATCAATGGCAATGTTGAAACACATCGCCATCCGGTGATTGAAATCCGCCTTACTCCGCAGCACTTTGCAGTTGAACTCATTCTTTCACCCTATGCATGGTGGGATCAACAGAATTTTGTCGGCAAGCTGGAACTGCCAGCCCACCGCGAAAGTTTCCGTAATCTGCTGCACGAACTTGATCCGGATTACCGTTTCGGCTTCTGGCACGGCACAGAATTGAATGATATGCACCTGACTGTCGGGCAGCTTCTGCGTGGGCGCGTTCTGGATGAGTGGATTGACACCTTTGCAGACCGGCTCGATTGGCTGCGACTGGGGAAGTGGTATGATGTGCAAGACCCGGTGCTGGAAACCAATCATATCCTGATTGAAACTTTTGAAGCGGTTAAGAGCCTCAATTCCATTTACAGCTTCATCCTGTGGACGAGCAACAATAACTTCCACAGCTTCTATGAAAAACAGCAGCGTCCAGCACGCCGCACCATGAACTAGGAATGTTCGAACTCGTTCAGGGTGGCTGTTTAGCCGCCCTTTTTATTTTTCGCGGCAAACGGTTATAATCCCATTAAAATACGCGACGAGTTTACTCCACTTGTTAACAACAGCTCCCCCCACCTCCAAAGAAGTACAGGATCGCTCGAATCTGAGAGCGCGTGTCCTGACCGGCGTTGTCGCAGGCCCGTTGGTCTTGATCGTTACCTATGTCGGTGGCATCCCATTTCTGATTGCCGTTTCATTTGTTGCCGTCTTAACACTATTGGAATTCTATGCCCTCGGCATCCATCGTCATGTTCAGGGCAGTGCGATTATCGGTGTTCCAGCGGTGATCGCTTTGATTCTGGCCTTCGTTGCCGCGCAGTATGTGCTGATTCCAGTCATTTTCGGGCTGGTTATTGTCGCTGATATTCTGCTGGAACTGATCCGCCATCGTCACGACTCGCCACTCAACTGGTACCGTTTGGGTATCACTGTCGCGGGATTAGCCTATGCCGGTTTCCCGCCTGCCTTTCTCATCGCGATTCGGTTACTTCCCGATGGTCTGATCTGGATATTACTGATCTTCGCGATTACCTGGGGAACCGATACGCTGGCCTTTTTTGGTGGACGGCTGTGGGGCAAACACCCTCTCGCACCACGCATTTCACCTAAGAAAACCCGCGAAGGAGCGCTGGTTGGTGTAGTCGGCGGGGCGCTGTTAGGACTGATCCTCCTGCTCGTCACCAACCAATTTACTCCAGCACTGCTGCTTCTGGTGATTATTGGCCCTCCTATCGCGGTGATGGGCGATTTATTCGAATCACGCCTGAAGCGGGCATTCCAGGTAGGCGATTCACATCTCGCCGGGTTTAACATCATCCCCGGTCATGGCGGCATGATGGATCGGACTGATGCTCTGACGTGGGTGGTGACGCTATTTTTCATTTACTTCAGCCTGATCGGGATGATGGCTTAAGAGCTTCTTGGCGCAGTTGTTGGGCGGTCTTAATGTTCCAATGAATGCGATTCCTCTTTAAACTTTTGCCATTGAATCTTAAAATCAACCTCATACTGTTTTTTAATGAGTAGGGGATGATTTTATGTACTCCTTAAGACGCTGTATAGTTCTACTATTCCTTTGTTTAGGCATTGCTCCGCTGGTTGTGCTGGCGGAGGACTGCCCCGCAATCGTTCAAGCCGCCCTGACCGCTGCCGATGCCTCCTGTTCGACCACTGGACGCAACCAGGCCTGTTATGGCAATGTGCAGTTAGTCGCTGTTCCACAGCCTAACGCCGCCGAATTCGTTTTTAATCAACCGGGCGATAAAGTTGATGTGTCCGGGCTGCAATCCCTGCAACTGAGTTCGATGGATGAAGCCAATCAGGTGTGGGGCGTAGCGGTCATGCGCTTACAGGCCAATCTACCAGACACGCTGCCCGGTCAGAATGTGACTTTGGTGCTGTTTGGCAATGTTGAACTGACACCGGCTGTCAGCGCGCCAATCACACTCGATATTACCGCTAAAAGTAAGGCGAATGTACGCGGGACACCTTCCACCAGCGGTGCTGTAGTGGGTTCACTGGCAGGCGGTCAGACCATCACGGCGGATGGTCGTAACAGCGACAGCACCTGGCTGCGTATTCAACAGGAAGATGGCAGCAGTGGATGGGTATTCGCCAATCTCATTACGCCCTCCGGTGATGTAAGCACGCTGGCTGAAGTGGATGCTGATGCTCCGGCGACTCCCCAATCGCAATTTGGCGCGGGACAGGCTTTCTATTTCAAATCCAGCGGTGTTGACACCCCATGTGCTGAAGCACCAAATGGCCTGCTCATTCAATCACCTGCCGGGGCGCAGCGCGTCGAACTCACGGTCAACGATGTTACCCTGTCGATTGGCTCGACTGCTTTCCTGCAAACAGCAGGGGACACGGGTGGCGAAATGACCGTCAGTGCGCTTTCCGGTCTGGTACAAATTGCGGCAGGCGGCGTGACGCAAAATGTGATCGAAGGCGCACAAAGCAGTATCGCCCTGGATGCCGAGGGTAAAGCAGCCGGGACACCGGGCGATCCGCAGCCCTATAATGCGACCCTGGTGACTCCGGTGGTTTCGAATATGATTCAAGGTCGCCAGTTGTTTGTCCCGCTGGAAGATGATTCCAGTGATTTGCTCAAATCGCTGATAGAGGCGTGCAGCCTGACTCCGATTAGCGCCGACCAGCCGATTCTGAGCCTGAGTGCGGATGATGTGCAGACCGCGACTGCCTGTGTGGCAGATTATCTGGCATCACAGGTCACACTGCCCACCGCCGGAATGTGGAGTCAGGAGCCTTTTAGGATGGAGATTTCAGGCCAGTGCTTATCCAGCAGCTTTGGTGGAGGCGATGGCGATGGTGGGGCTGACCTGCCGCTGGTTCCGGTTTACGGCGTAAAGGTGGATGGCAAGCCGTATATCATCCTGAACGAAGGGCAGGCTTACCCGCATATCGACGGCACGCCAGATATGTTCGGCGGAGACCGCGCACCTTATTTTGATGCCTTGCGGGATAATAATTTCCAGACCATTGGGACGCTTAAAACGACCTACACCGATCAGTATCAGGTCGTTTCACCCGATGAAATTGTGGTGACGATTTCCAGTGTGGAAGAGGGTGGTTGCAGCATGTCTGGTTCGTACACGATGAAACTGGTACAGCCGGATGATTCGGTGATCGACCAGTCGAAGGCGGAGGAGATTATCACGAATAATGCGCAGTATGCCTCGCAGCCAGAGCCAGAACTGGTCGAAGGGACTTACAGCGGCGACTATTCGATGCAGTCAGGCGAATGCACAGGCGAGGCTGCACCGCCTGACCTGAAAGAAATCAGCATCGCCAAAATCGATGACTATACCTATACGGTTACTGCCGGAGCCAATACGTATACCGTCTACAAGATGGGCGGCGGTTCCTATGGATATGATACCGGTTTCGGTCAAAAGCATTTGCAGGTCAGCCTCTTTGCCAGCGAGAGGAGCCTTAATTTTAGCTGGTTCGCTTCTGAAGGGTCGAACGCACCGTGCAGTGCCTTCGGTGATCTGACCCTGAAGTAGAAGTGCCCGTTAAGGGATCATGTAGGGAGGGTTTGCAGCCCTCCCTTTTCATTTACGCCGGGGTTGATGGCAGATAGAAGAAAGCCAGCGCAATCATGAGATAGACCGCCAACAGCATCGCACCTTCTAACCAGTTCGATTCCCCGTCCAGCGCGACAAAGGCGGCGACCAGCGAAGCGGCGACCAGCGCGATGAGTTCAAAACCGCTGAAGACCAGCAGCAGTGTTCCCCCTCCCATCAGCAGACTGATAAAGACCAGCACCGGCGCAACAAACAGTGCCACCTGTAAGCTGGAACCGAGCGACACCGCCAGACTGAGTTCCATTTTATTCTTGAGCGCGACCTGTACCGCAACCAGATGTTCAGCGATGTTTCCAACCAGCGGGATGATGATGATGCCGATGAAAAATTCGGTCAATCCGAGCGTGTGCGTGACCGGTTCAACCGAGCTAACCAGCATTTCACTCAAAACGGCGATTCCGACAGTAGCAGCCAGCAGGATGATAATGGAGGTACGAATGCTCCACTTGGCTTTGTGATGTTCTTCGGCTTCCTGTTCACCCAGCTTGGATGGAGCTTTGGCGGTGAAGGTATAAAGGATGCTGAGGGCGTAGAGGACAATCATAACCACTGCCACGCCTTCACTCAAGCCTAATTCAGCGGCGCTGAGATTGTGGATAGCAACATCGAACAACGAGGGGATTGCTAACGCTATAACCGCCAGAATAACCAGCGTCGCATTCATCCCGGCTGTGCGCGTGTCGAATTTCTGGAGGCCATTTTTCAAGCCGCCCAGCAGCAGACTTAAACCCAGCACCAGCAATAAATTACCGAGAATTGACCCGACAATCGAGGCTTTCACCAGATCCAGCAAACCTTCACGCAGGGCAAAAATGGTGATGATGAGTTCGGCGGCGTTGCCGAGTGTGGCATTCAGCAGACCACCTAATTTCGGGCCAGTATGAACCGCCAGTTCCTCGGTGGCTTCGCCCATAATATCCGCCAGCGGAACAATACCCAATGCTGCGAGGATGAAAATCGGGACGGGTTCGGCTCCCGCCAGCTTGGCAATAATGGCGATGGGGACAAAAATCAGCAGCGCTTTGATAATGCGATCTATAGACACAAAATACCTCTTTACTCTGTATTGGGATGCTGCGCCCAGAAGGCCAGCAAATCCTGATAAAACTGCTGCGCATAGAGCGGCATGAGCATAAACACATGTCCGCCCGGATAGCGCTTGATTTCAGCGTTTGGTATAGCTGCGGCGATTTCGTCCTGAAAACGCGGCGGGACGAGCAAATCTTCCGGGCTGCTCATGACCAGCGTGGGAATCGCCAGCGTTTTGATCTGTTCGAGGACATTATAGTGTGAAATCGCGGCAAGTTGTTGATTCAGCCCTTCCTCACTCTGCTGCAAGGGATCAGGGGGTGCGTTCACCCATGCATCCATAATCGGCTGGTAGCGGAAGACATCTTCACCCAGCAGGAAAAGCGCGGTAAAACGGCTGATGACATCATTCGGGATGCCCCTGCTGCGCATCTCGCGCGCGGTACGTACCATAAAATCGCTGCGATTAGGCGTGGGCTGACTGGATGCAAAAGTAACGGCGGCGACCAGACTGTGAACTTTATCGGGATGACGGAGCGCCAGCATCATAGCGATGCAGCCGCCCATCGAAATGCCCACCACCTGAGCATTCTGCATGTGATGCTCATCCATCACCGCCGCGATGTCGTCTGCCATATCTTCGATGGTGACACTCGCACCCACGCCGACGGTGGTTTGTCCCGCGCCGCGATTATCCACCGTCAGGATTTGGTAATTCTGCCCGACAATCTGACGCAGCGCGATAGAAAGGACATCATTGCTGTGGGAGCCGAGGCCGCAGACATAAACCGCAGGCGAGCCGCTTCCATCGAGTTCATAATGTAATGTCACAGCGCCGCGTGTGAGCGTGGGCATAATAATCTATTCCTCTTGCCAGCATAATCGTCAATATTAGGTAATTGTACCCAGACCACCGCTTCCGACCAAACGAGAGGCATTAGGCGTTATTCCCGCCTGGTGCTACAATGTGAGGATAAATCCATTCCGATACAGACAGGAGCAGTCCTATGCCGCGATGGAAATCCTTTGATGCATTTGTGGACGAGGCGCAGCAGACAAAAAGCAACGGTACACGCCAGGCACTGGTGGACGAACTGCTGGATGAGCGCCCTGAATGGCCCTGGGTGCAGGGCGACAAAGCCACTTTTATCTTTAACAGCCTGGGCGAACGCAAAAGCGTTGCGCTGAATCTGGATACGATTAAAGCCGATCCTCCCTTCGCGATTATGGAAAACCTGGTGGGGACGAGCTTATGGTATGTGACACGCGAATTTGCGCCGGATGATCTGCTGGATTATCTGCTGGCGCTGGATGACCCGATGACACCGCTGGCGACTGAGCGCGACGTAGCGACACGGGTCGCGAATCACTGGAAAGTTGATCTGAATAACCCCCTGCGGATGCATACCGTTCAGCAGGATGTTTCGGTGCTGCGGATGGATCAGGCGCGGCCTTTCCCGGATTGGTCAGCGCTGCGAGCGGTACCACATGGACGGGTCAAGGAGCATGATTTCGACAGTTTCCAGCTTGGGTTTAAGGGACGCAAGCTGTGGGTTTACACACCGCCGGGATATGAACAATCCGGGATGGTGTATCCGCTGCTGATTTTGCAGGACGGGCAGTGGGCGAATGGCCCGCTGCAAGTGCCGTTTATCGCGGATGCGCTGATTAAACACGGGCGATTGAAGCCGATTGTGATCGTGATGCTCCAGAGCGGGACGCACCAGGAACGGATTCGGGAATACACGGCAAACGATAAGCATTATTCCTCGCTGCTGACGGAAGTGCTGCCGTTCGTGCAGACCCATTACCGGATTGATTCGACCAATCTGGGCGTGGGCGGGGTGGCGATTGGTGCGGTAGCAGCGGCTCATGCGGCGCTGAAAAATCCCGCCGTGTTCAACAGCCTGATTATGATTTCGCCTCCGCTGGGCAAGGGCACAGACGAGGCGACTCTGATGCAGATTACGCCGCGTTTCGATAAGGCGGACGTGCTGCCCCGGCGGATTTTCCAATCCGTCGGGCGTTACGAGGCGAAGGTACGCTTCCTCAAGCCCGCGCAGAATTTGCGGGACATCCTGAACCAGAAAACCAACACGGCGTACTGCTACACGGAGATCGGGAGCGGTCACGGGCTGGTGGGTTTCCGCAGTATTTTCCCGGAAGCGCTGTCGTGGGCGTATCCGGGCGAGGGCGAGATGTAGTGCTGAGTGTTCAGTCCTGAGTGCTGAGTA
>JBGAGR010000165.1:0-17916 GCA_044226645.1 Aggregatilineales bacterium | reverse complement strand
CGGCATGGATCCGAAAGTGCGTGAGGCATTCAAATATGCCACTGACCGCGAGCAGGCTAATGAACTGGTGCTGGAAGGGCGCGGCGTGGTCGGCAATAATGACCCGATTGGCCCTGCTTATGGTGCATTCTTCGACAGCACCATTCAAAACCCGGCTTATGATCCGGCGAAGTCCTGTGAACTGCTGAAAGAAGCGGGTTATCCCGATGGATTGAGCGGTCTGACACTGCAAACGGTCAATGTGCTAGGCTACGATACGCTGGCAACCGTTCTGCAACAGCAGTGGGAACCGGCTTGTATCAAGGTTGAGGTTCAGGTCAATGAAGAAGGCTTCTATTACAGTGACGACAACCCGAACAACTGGCTGAAGGCTGATCTGGGCATCACCGGTTGGGGAGACCGTCCCGTTCCGCAGGGCTATCTGGCTTCGGCCTATGTGACCGGCGGAATCTACAATGAAACCCACTGGTCAGACCCGGCTCTGGATGCGCTGGTTCAACAGGCAGCCGTTACCAGTGACCAGACCGCCCGTGCCGCGATCTACAACCAGATTTCGGAAATCTTCGCGGAAAGCGGCCCGATTATTATTCCCTGGTTTGCGCCTGTTTTCGGTGCGGCTCGCGACACGGTTCAGGGTTTGGATATGGCTCCCTTCCCTGGCCTGACCGATTTCCGTAACGTTTCGCTTAAGTCATAAATTCATAGGGGGTATGAGGCTCCGTTGAAATCATTATCGCTATCCCTCATATCCTCGCCATTCTCACGCTACCGGGGTACCTCTCGTGGGTGCCCCTTCCAACCCAATTAAGATAAAGATCATTCATATGTCCAGTATTGTTTCCAGCGCAGAGCCACAACCCTTGCGCGTATCGCGTTTCAAGGCATTTTTTGACGGCTTGATTACTATTCTTAGGAAATTGGCATCGCGTCCCCTCTCGCTGCTGGGACTGATGATTGTCATGCTGTTTATCCTCATAGCGATTTTCGGGCCAATCGTCGCACCCTATGAATACGACACCATCATTCGCGGCGCAGCGCGTCAGCCCCCTTCCGCCGATTATTTATTTGGCGCGGATAAGCTGGGGCGCGATGTCTTCAGTCGTGTTCTGTGGGGTGCGCGTGAGATCATCACGATACCGGGCATTGCCACCGCTATTTCCGTTTTTCTGGGAACAGCTATCGGATTATTTCTCGGCTACTACGGTGGTCTGGTCGATGAGGTCATCTCCCGCGCGTTAGACAGCCTGCTGGCGATTCCAGCACTGCTGCTGGCACTGGTCATGCTCGGCACGATTGGCCCATCCCCTATTGGTATCGTGCTGGTGATTGTGCTGCTGTATGTGCCAATTGTGACACGAGTCATCCGCAGCGCGACGCTCAATGTCCGTAACAGCGGATTCATTGAAGCAGCGAAACTGCGCGGCGAATCGACTGCGTATATTTTGTTCCGCGAACTCCTGCCGAGTGTGCTGCCTGCCCTGACGGTGGAAGCGGCGCTGCGTTTTTCCTACGCGATATTTTTAACCGCTTCACTCGGCTTTTTGGGTTTAGGGGTACAGCCGCCCTCGCCCGATTGGGGGCGGATGGTCAATGAAGCGCGGGAAAGTTATGCGCGGACACCCTGGGCGCTGTGGTATCCAGCGGGCGCAATCGCCATGCTGGTGATTGGTGTAAATCTGCTGGCGGATGGACTGCGCCGTATTTTCCGATACGAGGGGTAAATCTGACGATGAACCAGAACACAAACGGGTATCCTGTCCCGGTTATCGAAGCGCGGAATGTCTGTATTGATTACAAACTAGGTAAAAACTGGGTCAATGCCATACGCAGCGTATCCCTGACGATTAATCCGCTGGAAATTCATGGTCTGGTGGGTGAAAGCGGCAGTGGAAAATCGACCCTCGCACTGGCCTTGATGCGTTATCTGGCGAAAAATGCGCGTATCAGTTCCGGCGAGATTTTGCTGGACGGCGACAATCTGCTGACGAAAAGTGACCGCGACATGCAGCACATCTGGGGGCGGCAGTTGAGCCTTGTCCCACAGGATGCATTGGCAGCGCTGAATCCATCGTTTCGCATTGGCGACCAGATTGCCGAAATCACCCAGCAGCACGAAAAACTTTCCGGTCACGCAGCATGGATACGCGCCGTCGAGATGCTGGAACGGGTGCGCATCGCTGACCCGGAAGCCGTCGCGCGAAAATATCCGCATCAACTGAGCGGCGGGATGCAGCAGCGTGTGACGATTGCGATGGCACTGAGTACGCAACCGCGTTTGCTGGTTCTGGACGAACCCACTACCGCGCTGGATGTGACTACCGAGGCAACCATTCTGGATTTATTCCGCGATCTCATCCGGGAAAATAATGCCGCCGCCCTGTTTGTCTCGCACAATCTGGGCGTGATCGCGCAAATGTGTGACCATGTGACCGTGCTGTACAGCGGCGAGGTCATGTCCAGCGGCACAGTTGAGGCGTTGTATGCTCGTCCGATTCACCCCTACACAACGGGTCTGCTGGCGAGTATTCCCAGAGCGCTCAACGGGGTTGAAACGCGCCTGCCTACTATCGAAGGTGTCGCGCCGTCCCTGTATGAACGTGCCAGCGGATGCGTCTTTGCGGCACGCTGCCCGGTTGCTCAAGCGATTTGCTTTGAGGAAAAACCAGAATTGGAAGTCGTCAGCGATGGACGCTCGGTGAAATGTCATCGCTGGCATGAAATCGCGGATGGCAGTTTACTGCTGGAAGCGCTGCCACAGGATGATGTAGCCGAGGGTCAACCGCCTGCTGAAGGGGAATATGTGCTGCAAACACACCATGTCAGCAAGAAATTTGGCAAACAGACCCTCTGGTCAAGGCTCACGGGCGACGATTCACAGTTCGTGCAGGCCGTCGATGATGTTTCCATCCGGGTACGGTCACGCTCAACATTAGGGCTGGTGGGCGAAAGCGGGAGTGGCAAAACATCCTTAGCGCGTTGTATTGTCGGGCTGGAAACGGCAGATGGAGGCGAAATCGAATTGCTGGACTTGCCGATTTCGGCGCATCTGGCGGAACGTTCACAGGCTGCCCACCGCGATTTGCAGATGGTTTTCCAGAACCCGAATGACACGCTAAATCCCTATCAGATGGTCGGGGAAGCGCTGGAGCGTACCATTCGCTTACTCAGTCCAACCGCGATGAGTCGGGACGAAATTCAGGCGCGTATCAGTGAGTTACTGGAGATTGTACGCCTGCCTACCGATTATGCCGGACGGTATCCGGGAGAACTGAGCGGCGGGGAGAAGCAGCGTGTGGCTATCGCACGAGCCTTCGCGGCAAATCCGGCGCTGGTGGTAGCGGATGAACCCACCTCCGCGCTGGATGTCTCCGTGCAGGCAGTCATCCTGAATCTGCTCAAAGACCTCCGCGCGATGAAAGGCGCATCCTACCTGTTTATCTCCCACGATTTACGCGCGGTGAGTTATCTGGCGGATTGGATTGTTGTCATGTATCTGGGGCAAATTGTGGAGGAAGGCAACACGGATCAGGTTTACGCAGCACCCTCTCACCCTTATACCGAAGCGTTAATTTCGGCTATTCCGTCACCTGATCCAGCAGTCAAGCAAGGTCATATCAGGCTGGATGGTGAAGTGCCGAGCGCGGCGCATATCCCGTCCGGTTGCCGCTTTCATACGCGCTGTCCGCGTAAAATCGGCGCAATCTGTGAGCAGCAGGAACCACCCTGGCAGGACAGCGGCGACGGACATCGCATCCGCTGCCATATACCGCTGGAAGAATTGATGGCGCTGCAAAGCCCTGTAACCGAAGTGGAGAAAATTTAGGCCATGCTGCGTTATATCACACGACGGGTTTTGCTGCTGATCGTTACCCTGTTCATCACCTCGGCGATCATCTTCGCGCTAACCCAGCTTGTACCGGGCGATGTGGCGCGGCTGATTCTGGGGCGTGATGCTTCGCCGGAAGCGCTGGCACAGCTACGCGAAAAGTTCGGACTGGATAAGCCTGTACCAGAACAGTATGCCAATTGGCTGATGGGCTTTCTCAAGGGCGATTGGGGGCGCTCGATCAGCGGCGCGAATCAGGAAGTGCGTCCGCTGGTCACAGAGCGCCTGAGAAATTCGATGCAGTTGGCGCTGATGACCATGCTCATCAGTATTCCGCTTTCGATCTTGCTCGGTGTACTGGCGGCACTGCGCGAAAATTCATGGTTAGACAGCCTGATTTCAGTCATATCGCTGTCAGTCGTCGGACTGCCGGAATTTGTCACCGGGCTGGTGCTGATTAACGGTCTGGCCCTCGGCGTTCGGGGATTGGGACTACCTGCAACATCATCCGTGCCCGATAACACCATCGGCGATTGGATCACACAGTTGATCTTACCCTCTCTGACTGCCACGATGGTTCTGCTCGGTTATGTTTCTCGCCTGACACGCGCCGGGGTGGTCGATGAGTTGAAGAAACCTTATGTGCGCACCGCTATCCTAAAAGGACTGCCCTATCGCACTGTCGTTTTCAAGCATGTCCTGCGCAATGCGCTGCTGCCTACTATCACAGTCATTGCCATTAGCTTTGGCTGGCTGGTCGGTGGGCTGGTCGTCATCGAAAATGTCTACAATTATCCGGGATTGGGTGCGCTGCTGGTGGATGCCGTCAAGCAGAAAAATATCTTTCTGCTTCAGGCGATTGTCATGGTCACAGTCTTTTTCTACGCTGTCGCAAACCTGACAGCGGATATTCTATATGCTGTTTTGAATCCGAGAATACGGCTGGAATAGGGACTTTAGCCCTTCAGGAAAAGGTAATTTGCACCGCCATCGCCCCTAGCAAAACACTGTTGCCGGAATGCAGACGATATGGCTCGTTTGGCTTGAGACGATCATCGCCAATGAAGGTTCCATTCGCGCTGTCCAGATCGGTAATGTAAAGCTGATGATCTTCGAAATGCAGGCGGGCATGAGAGCGCGACACCCCGCGTGAGGCCGCACCATACGGATTGAGATCAACATCGGGCTTAAAACCCAACGCCAAATCAGACCGCCCTAACACCACTGATGTATTGTTCGGCAGATTTATCTGTTCTGTCATCCCACGCACATGTAACACAACAACCTGCTCCGGCAGCACCGCATCCTCCCCTTCGGGTGATGGTGGCAGACCCAACAAACGACGCAGTGCCAGCTTATTTTCTACAATAAAGGTGTCGTGCGAATTGAGCGAGGAAACATTTTTCTCGCCGTCGTTACCAGCAGGCTTCTCATCATTCATTTTTTGATCCAATCAACCGAACCAATAATAATGCTTATTATAAGCTCAATTGCAGAGTGAGTTGTCTAAGCATAGGGTAAATCATTTCTTAATTCTAGCAGCAATTTTAGCAGTTGTGCAATTGCCCGTTCGACAAAAAACAGCGAAAAAAGTTATAATTCAGATAGATTTATTGGGAGATTGAAAATGCCCACCTACGATTATCGTTGTGAGTCCTGCGGAGAAACTTTCCAGGCCAAGCATGGATTTAATGACCCCACTCCATCTTGCCCCGTCTGTGGTTACGAAACAGTCAAACGCCTGATTACCACTGCGCCGCGTCTAGCACGGGGTATATTGACACTGGCAGGCGATAGCAAGTCCGCTACCAAAGAACAGTTACAGGATAAATGGGCGGAAGAAACGCCGAAACTGCGCAAAAAACTGGTGGATAAGCTCGGCGAAGATTATGTGAACCGCAATGCCCCTACCCTCAACAAGAATTACAGTGAATAACCCTCATGGCAACTGAATCGGTAAAATTTGATCGTGCAGTCGAATACTATGATGAAACACGGGGTTATCCACCCGGTGAAGAAAAACCTGTCGCAGAATTAATTGCCAGAACAGGCGGATTTTCCTCTGCCAGTCACATTCTCGAAATCGGTGTTGGGACGGGACGCATTGCCCTGCCCGTCTCGGCGCACATTAAAAGCTATTATGGGGTAGATATTTCCCGTCTCATGATGCAAAAGCTGAAGAAAAAGCAAGCGGGTGAGCCTGTCTATATCGCGGAAGCCGATGCGACACGCCTACCCTTTCCAGATAACACCTTTGATGGCGCAACGGCGGTTCATATTTTTCATCTGATTCCCGACTGGCGCGGCGCATTGAAAGAAGTCGCGCGGGTATTGCGCCCGGATGCTCCACTAGTTCACTGCTGGTCGAAAGACAGTGACGGATTGCGGAAACTATGGGATACCTGGAGCGCTGTAGTCCCTACTGATTCGCGCCGTCCCGGTGTCGAGTGGGAACGGAATCCCAATTTTCTCGAAAACGAGGGTTGGACGACGCCTGCCGAGGCACAAACCTATACCTATTCGGTCAATAGAACCGTCAACGGTTTTCTGAATATGATTAACCAGCGCATGTGGTCGGCACTGTGGACAATGACCGATGAGGAAATTGAGCGCGGTCTGGCAGCCGTCCAACCGATTATCGAGACTGAATTTCCAGATCATGATGCGCCGATTGTATCCAGCACCACGATTTATGCGCGGGCTTATTTCCCCCCGGCATAAGTTTGCCCATCGGTGACTGCACGGCTTATAATCACCCGTATCTGCTTTATGGTTTACGGGTGATGGATGATTCAACCGCTGCATATCAAAAACGCGCTCATCTGGGATGTCAATGGCACTACCCGGCGCGATTTGTATACGACGGATGTGGTAGTCGATAAGCCAGCTAACGACGCGCTGAAGGTTGATCTGGACGGATACACGATATTCCCCGGTCTGATTAATGCTCACGATCACCTTGAGTTGAATCACTACCCGCGCACAAAATTCCGTGAACGCTACGACAATGCCCGTCAGTGGAGCGCCGATGTCAATGAAAGGCTGGATACCGAACCCTATAAATCGCTGCGAGCCTATCCACTGGAAGATCGCTGCTTCATCGGTGGGCTGAAAAATCTGCTGTGCGGCGCGACTACGGTAGCGCATCACAATCCACTTCACAAATATCTGAAATGGGACAATTTTCCGGTAAATGTTGTTGAGAAATTTGGATGGGCGCATTCCTTTTATCTGAGCAGTGAAGAAGAAATCCAGCGTTCATACAAAAGAACACCTAAACATATACCCTGGTTCATCCATCTCGCTGAGGGCACAGACGAAGAAGCAGCGGGAGACTATCAACACCTGAAATCATTGGGATGTGTAGGTGAAAATACTGTAATCGTACATGGCGTTGGAATGACAGACGATGATATTGCTGATGCCGCACCAAAAGTACGTGGGTTAGTCTGGTGTCCAACTACAAACCACTATCTTCTGGGTCAAACAGTAGTTATCCTCTCATACACACGGGCAGCGTGGCGCGGAACAGATCGTCATGTCGCATTGGCTAGCGATTCACGACTGACCGCAAATGGTGATCTACTGAATGAAATACAATTTGCTAGGCACAGCGGTCCTTATGATGCAATATTTATCCTACAGGCTGTAACCACTCGACCAGCCCATATTTGCGGTCTAAAAAATGTCGGGCATCTTAAGACAGGAGCCAACGGCGATTGGATCGTTGCACACGGCTGGTCTGAGACTCGTGCTGACCTCGCCCTCGTCGCAAAAGGTGGTATTCCTCAAATTGGCGACCCAGATGTGATGGCGAAATTTCCCTACATCCAAACCGTAGCGGCAACGCTGGACGGCAAACCAAAGTCAATCCACGTTGACCTCGCGCGGCGTATACATCAATGTACGCTAAAAGAACCGGGATTAGAGGTAGATATGGTTCCCGCGCAGCGGCGCATATTCAGCTTATGGTAATTCGTCTTTAGTTGTCAGTTCCGGGTTTTACTAAAAACCAATAACTAGCAACTAATAACTTCTCTAAAGGAACGAACATGACCGACATACTTTTTGGACAATCCTACTACCTGCGCTTTGACCCCAAGCTGTGGGATGCCATGCAGCCCTATCCGCCGCTCGGTTCGCTCTATGCTGCCAGCTATATGCGCAAACGCGGCTATCAGGTAGCGTTGTTCGATGCCATGCTGGCGCAAAGTACGGATGAATGGACAGCGGCGCTCCAGCAGTACAAACCGAAATACGCCATTTTATTCGAGGACAATTTTAATTACCTGAGCAAGATGAGCCTGTTACGGATGCGCGAGGCTGCTTTCGAGATGATTGATGCGGCGAAAGCACAGGGCTGCATCATCATCGTGGGTGGCTCAGATATGACCGATCACGCCGAGAAATATCTGGAACGCGGCGCACATTATGTGCTGCTCGGCGAAGGCGAAGAAACACTGGGCGAACTGGTGGATTATCTGGAGAAAAATTGCACATCTGTAGGGACACAATATATTGTGTCCCTACAAGACGATTCTGACCTCTATAAAATCCAGAGTCTCGCCTATCTGCACGATGGAAAAACCATTAAAACACCCACACGCCCGGTCATCAAAAATCTGGATGCGTTGCCCTTCCCGGCCTGGGATTTGGTCAATCGTGACAAGTACCGCGCCATCTGGATGGAACATCACGGCTACTACTCGATGAATCTGGTCACAACACGCGGCTGTCCATTTCACTGCAACTGGTGCGCTAAACCCATCTGGGGACAAAAATACAATGTCCGCAGCGCACAAAATGTGGTCGAGGAAATGGCGTGGCTGAAAGACAATTTCGCCCCTGACCAAATCTGGTTCATGGATGACATCATGGGCATTCAGGATAAGTGGATCGAGGAATTTGCCGATTTGCTGGATGCGCGTGGTTTGCATATCCCCTTTAAGAGTCTGAATCGGGTCGATTTACTGCTGCGCGGAAAAACGATCCCGGCGCTGGCTCATGCGGGGGCGAAAATCGTCTGGGTGGGCGCGGAGAGTGGCTCACAGAAGATTCTGGATGCGATGGATAAAGGCACTAAAGTAGAGCAAATTTATGAAGCGACACGCCAGCTTCACGCACATGGAGTCACGCTCAAAATGGTACGTGATTTGATGCCGGACGACATCGGCATCAGCGTGAGTTACCCACTGCCGGGAACGGGCTTTTACGAGAACGTGAAACATGAACTCGGTGAACGAGTCAATTGGGTGGACAGTGCCGATCTAGCTATGCTCTACAAGGGGCCATTCGCCACCGAATTCTACCGTCAACTGCATACCGTCGTGCATAAAGAGTACCGTTCGCGCAAAGCATGGGGCGAACTCAAGTCACTCATTCGCAATCCAGCCAATCTACGTCCCAATATGATGAAGAAAACCGCGTCCATGATTTACCATCGTCTAACGCTGCCGGGCGCTGTCGCCAGGTTGGATGAACTGGCAAAACTGCCGCACGAACCTACTCGGATTCCAAATGTAGTGATAAGTGGGTAGCGTTACAATAAAGAAAATGGCTAATTTGCCGAATAGGAATCCACATGACAGCGAATGAACATCCACAAATGGTTAATCTAACAAAGCGACAAGTGCTTATTTTTCTGGATGAAGACGGAGGCTATGTCGCCGATTGCCCAAGTCTACCCGGCTGCCATAGCCAGGGCGATACATGGGAAGAAACCCTTACCAACATCAAAGAGGCTATTGAGGTATGGATAGAGGATGCCATCGCTCATAATGAACCGGTGCCAGAAGACAATCCTATCTGGCTTGGTCAGGTATGACAAAACTACCAATCATTTCTGGTAGAGAGTGTGTTCGAGCATTAGAAAAAGCTGGTTTCTATGTCGCCCATCAAAAGGGTAGCCATATTACACTGCGTCGTGATAATCTTTGCAAAAACAGTCATCCCCAACCATAAGACACTCAAAAAAGGGATGTTAAGCAGAATTCTCAAAGACGCAAGCCTAAGTACTGACGTATTCATCACTTTACTGTGAGATTTCAAATTGGATATCTATCTTCGCCTCACCCTACCGAGAGTTGTTATTAAGCTGGATGAATTGGCAAAACTCCCGCATAAGCCAACTCGTATTCCGAATGTGTTGATTAGTGGGTAACAGGTTATAATTACGCTTTAAACATACCTGTGCTTAACCGCAGACACATTTAAGTAGAAATCTCATGCCAGCAAAAATGCTTCTCGATGTAATTCAGCAACCATCGGTTACGCTTGTCATTCTCCTTGGCTCATTTTCAACTTTATTCTGGTCATTTTCAATGTCGATGTCAGCTATCAAAAATGATGGCTTGCGCATCTTTTTGTTAATCGCGTTAACTGTTGTTATCACAGCAGTTGGTTTTCATTCCGATATTGTTTTCCCGAATAATGAAAATAGTATCATCATCGAGAATTTTCTGCTGAATCTGGCGACAGAATTTATCAGCGCCCTCATTATCATACCGGCTCTTTATTCGTGGTGGACGCGAGATAGACACTGGTGGTCGGGGAAACTGGCAATATCACTCATTTTTGCCGTTTGTTTCGCCTGTGTTGGTCTGTTTGTACTTCAATATACTGACCCAATACCGAGTACCATTTTTCAACCAAGCGCACAAGCCAGCCGCGAGTTGTGCATCAATTTAGCAGTTGAAATATTTAGCACACTCATTATCTTTGCCTTAATCGCCGTTTTTGCATCCCTTTTCGCCATTATAACCAGCGAAACGATTTCCAATCTACTGTTGGCTCTGGTAGACGCAGCCGTAGTCGGCTTATTTATCATCTTCTTTTTCCGTTTCGGTCAATCGGTCGTCCTGCTGCAAGAAGATTTTCGAAACCAGTTGATTACTGGCATTTGGGGTGCAATCATGACCACGATTATTTTGGGAACGTGGGTAACATCGCATAATATATTGATGCCGCTGGCTGGTGCAATAGTCATTCTCATCATATGCATTCTCATTATCGGAATTGGTCAGTTTGGAATTGGCTTCTCCGTTAATATCAGCGCAGAGATGCTGGGCGCATTAATTGCAGGCGTTCTCATCGAAGGAGGTTGGAATAAGAAAAAAGAAACGAATGCCACCTGAAATAAATACGCGCTATATTCGTTCCAGCTCCAGCCAGTAGTGATCACCCAGATACTTGAAAGGCCAATGGGGAGCGGTCAATCTTTCCATCGCCAGCAGCGGTTTCGCCAGCCAGGGACGGCGGCCTACGGGCTTATACAAATCACTAGGCGGCAGGAAAACCCCTAAGCCCCACAGCAGATCGCGCCGGAAGCCATCGCCAAAATCGCGCTGCATCCGCCCCGGTGAGGGATAGAACACCTCGAAATAGTTGCCGTCCAAATGGGCGATGGTGCTTTTGCGGAGCCGACGGGTCGCATTCTTAAAATCGCCGTGAATAGCGAACCAGAACATTTCCCAGGGACACCAGGGGCCAATCACCCCTAAGCCAATTTTCCCGCCCGGACGCACTGCATGAGCGATCTGTAAACCGATGGCTTTCCAATCACCGACGCAGTTCAATGGGCCGTAATTCGAATATGCACCATCATAACCAGCTTCCAGATTCCAATTAGGCGCTTCGTTAAAATCCAGCAGACGGGTCTCAATCATGTTATCCAGACCCGCTTCTTTGGCTTTTCGTGCTGTCTCAGCGATCATCGCCGGACTTCCATCTCCCGCCAGCACATGAACGCCGCGCTTCGCCAGCCAGAGCGCATCCTCACCCGTCCCGCAGCCGAGTTCGATCACCCTATCACCCGGTTTGAACATCACACCCAGGCGATCCCACACCCGCCTGCGGAACCACCAACTGAGTTCGGTATTGGTATATTCCTCATCATAACGCGCGCCGATGTGGTCGAAAGCATCAGCGGATGCACCCACAGAAGTTTTTTCTGGTGAAGTCATACTAACCTTTCAAGCGATAACCGAATTAATGGTATGATAGCCAGCGGAGTAAATTTCAGCAATTGAGATATTGAGAATAGTCTATCGCCAGACGCAGCAAAATGGCCTTGAGTGACAACAGCACAATCCAGTTGAGGACTTTATGAACTGTAAAGGCATTTTCTTTCTGGTCGGTTTTGGTTTTATCGGACTCGGCACTGTTTATCTGGTATCACCTGATACGGCGTGGAACTGGCGCGAACGCAATACCAAAGCACGGCAGATCGTTTCCCCAGAGCGCCCGCCGGATTGGGATCGCAGCGCAAAACAGGCTGGATGGGGTTTTATTATCTTAGGGGTCATGATTGTGGTCATCGCAGGTCTAGTGGGATAATCCATTGATAAACAAATTGGAATTCAAAGCACTCGTCGAGAATGCTTTGGAAAACGCTGCCCAAAATGCCGAAAAGACATTTGGGGTATCAGTTCCGCGTCATTTTCATATTGAACTACTAGGCGCTGGAAAGCAAAAACGGGTTCTGACACCCGATGAGGTCGTCGATGATCTTTATATCGATACAGATCAATTCTGGCTCTTAATCAACGTTATGGTTACGGAAATCAGCCCTGATACAAACCTGACAATCGTTTCTATGAACGTTAGCGGACACGGGCCTGGACCATTTGAAAAAACCTTTCAATATTTGCAGGGAAAGGGAGCATTCAAGCAGGTACTCCCAATGAGCCTTAAAGTAACCAAACATATATCCATGAAAGCCGTCCCAACCGATTTCATCTCTTGAAAGCAATCACCAATCCACTTTCTCGCAACACACTCATCCTGCTTATCAGTAACGTCGGAAGCGCACTTCTGTCATTCGTGCTGTCGGTATTGATTGGGCGCACACTTGGACAGGACGGCCTCGGTGTCTATTCAACCGCTCTAGCGTGGGTATTTCCGTTATCGCTTGTAGCAGAGTTCGGACTCGGCACGCTCATCACACGCGATGTCGCTCAGAATCCCGATTCGGAAGCGGAATACCTGCGCATAACCACCTTAGCCCGATTATGGATTGGCGGGGGGTTGATCGTCCTGCTGGTATTCGGTGCATCATTCCTGAGCAGTGATCCGGCAGTCGTAGCGGGACTGCAAATCTCCGCGCCGCTCATCATCATCGTACCCTTTTTCGGCGCATTCACCGCCATTTTCCGCGCCCGTCAGATCATGTGGCCTATTCCCTGGCTGAATGTCGGGATGCTGGTGATACAGGTCATCATGACCATCGGCGTATTTCTGACAGGTGGGGGAGTGATTGCTGCACTCATCGTGAATGCCATCACATCTGCCGGACAGCTTGCCGCGACATGGTGGATATACCGACACTATTTTGTCATCGATCAAACCTCGGAAACAAGGGCGCTTGGCGAAGCGCCCCTACAGACGGGTGTGTTGTTAAAACGTGCTTGGCCTTTCGCGCTGGCAGCGGTTCTGGCAGCCCTGCAAACCCGCATCGGGACGATTTTGCTGGAACGCCTGACCGACGCGGGGAATGTTGGGTATTACGCGGCTGCAACACGTTTTGTCGAAGCCGGACGCACGATTCCCAATGCATTATTCGGAGCACTTTTTCCAGCATTGGCAGCCCTAACACAGCAGCCAGAAAAATTAAACCGTACTTTCAGACGGGTAATGGGTGGATTGACCGGATTCGGGTTACTCATGGGGATCGGCTTCAGCATCTTCACACCGTTGATTCTGAACCTGACCTATGGCGCAAAATTCGCCCCAGCGACAGCAGTCTTGCAAATAGCCATGTGGTCACTGCTGCCATCTTTGCTACGCGGAGGCCTGACGTTATACTGGTATGCGCTCGGCAGGGAACAATTAGCCAATGTCGTCACGGGGATTATGGTCATTCTTCAGGCAGCGCTCAGTTTATGGTTTATCCCGCAGTACGGTGCATCCGGTGTCGCGATGGTGAGCGTCATCACAGAAGCGGCGGGGTTGGCACTACTCGGCTGGCCTTTGCTGCGACGAGGGCATCATGACTGATCTGCCCGTAAGTAGAGATGAGGCAGTGCTTCGTCCTCATAATCTACGACAAGAAATCGCCATCATCTGCCTGCTATTCATCGCCAGTCTGATCGTGCATCTGTGGTTCCTGATCCCTTCGCCATTTGATGGACTTTACGGACAAGACCCCTACGCTTATTCGGACTTTGCTGTAGAACTACGAGAAGCCCTCAGTGAACATCGTGTACCGGGATTATTTTTCTGGCCTTTAGGCTACCCAGTAGTATTAGCTGCTGGCTACACACTTTTTGGGCAGCAGGCCACAACGGGTCAAGCCATCAATATCATCCTCGGCACGGCGCTCACCCCACTGATCTACATCCTCGCACGGCAAATTGGGCTGAAACGCATGGGCAGATTGATTGCCGCCCTGTTGATGACCCTATGCGGACAAGCCTTGCAATCCAGTATAGTCCTGATGGCGGATATTCCCGCCTTGTTCTGGGCAACTGTAAGCGCAGTATTTTTGTGGCATTACCTGTGCAATGAAAATTCGAAGCATCATACACGATGGCTGATAGTAGCGGCGATGCTGTTGGCCTTCGCCTCAATTACCCGCTGGCTGTATCTCAGTCTGGCTGTACCCTGGACTTTAGCGGTACTGCTCGTCTGGCGGGGACGCATCCGCTGGCGAGCAAGTTTGCTCGCCATATTGGGCGTTGCGCTGATCTTCCTGCCACAAATCCTATACAGCAGCATCAATCCCTGGCCTACCTTTAATGTTCCCTGGGCGGAGGATTTGTCACCGGGAAACGCCTTGAAAAATGAATTCACGAACATCGATGGGCATTTTAAATACGACAAAATCAACGCCGTCTATTATGCCCAGCCCTATTATGACCCGTATTATCTCGCGCCCGTTTTCACACCCTTTTTGCTGATCGGTTTATGGCGATTGTTCCGGCGCGGCTATGCTTATCTCGTCATGATAGGCATGTGGGCGATTCTGCCGTATCTGTCTTTAGTGGGCATTCCCTACCAGAATATCCGCTTCCCGTTGATTGTGTTCCCAGCAGTAGCGATTCTGGCAGGCACAGGGCTGGAAACTGCCGCTGAATGGGTCAGCAAAATTCGTCTACCACGCGCAAATTTTCTCGCCTACGGATTAATGATTATCCTGATTGCAATCGGCCTCAGTCAAACCCTGCCGATTGACCGCATCAATGTGGGCAATTTCATCACTAACCAGCAGCGCGACAAAGATACTGCCGCATGGGCTAAAGAACGTGTACCAGAAGGTGCAACGCTCTACACCTTCGGCCTGACATTAACCCTTAAACACTACACGACACTCAACGTTTACGAACTGTACTACGAAACGCCGGATACCTTAGCCGAAAAGTGGACAATTGGGCGCGATGATTACCTGCTCATCAATGTCTCGAACATCGAAAGTCAGTGGAACGGACGTGACCCGCAAAAAGATTTTCACTGGATGCGGGATATTCGGGGTCTCGTTGAAATCGGCAAATATGGTTACTACACACTTTATAGGGTTAAAGGATGAAGCATGGCAAAACTGGATAATTACCTCGAACGCAAGACCAGAGCACTGCATGATCGAGTGGCTGATTGGACAGCTAACCCGGAAAAAGCGCTTGTTACCATCAAGGCTTCTTCCAAAGTAGCAGGGATCACCGGGGCGCGTCCTACCCGTATGGGCGAGCATTCCATCATCAGTGACTCCGGGCCGGGTTTAGCGGGTCATGCATTGGGGCCAACCGCACCGGAAATGCTGCTTGGTGCACTGGCAAGCTGTCTGGTACACACCTATCTGATTCAAGCTGTCCTCCTGAACATTCCGCTCGATGATGTGGAAGTCGAAATGAGCGGCAAAATCGATTACAAGCCCGTCGTCGGAATCCCAACCGACGGTATCCCCATGCTTCAGGACATTAACTACAGCGCCCGTGTCGATTCTCCTGCTTCCACTGCCGATATTGAACGAATGCACACGGCGGTAGAGGCCACCTGCCCCGTTCTGAATACCATACGCAATCCAGTCAGTGTCCGCCGCGTATGAACATTGGCATCCTGCTACCCGGATTCAGCAGTGATGAGCAAGATTGGGCTATTCCCGTTCAACTCAATCTGGTGCGCGAGATGGCACGGCATGATGATGTGCGGGTGCTGGCGCTGCGCTATCCCCATCGACGCGATAAGTACTCAATCTTTGGCGCAACAGTCTATTCCCTCGGTGTCGGACAGGTACGCGGCTTCGGACGGCTGGCGCTGTGGTGGGAAGCGCTGCAAACCCTGCGCCATTTACACCGCGAAAAACCGTTCGATGTCTTCCACGCCATGTGGGCAGATGAAACGGGTTTAATCGCGGTCTGGGCAGGAAAATTACTCGGCATTCCAACCGTCGTATCCATCGCAGGCGGCGAATTGGTCGGCTTCGAGGATATTAACTATGGTTTGCAGCGCAGTCGATTTAGCAGATGGATTGTCCAGCAGGCGCTCGAAGGAGCGGATGCAGTCGTTATCGCTTGTTTCTATGTCCAACGCTTGATTGCCGAACACGGCTATCGTATCTCCGATGAACGCATCCATACCATCGCCCTCGGTGTCGATACCAATGTCTTTTGTCCATCCTCTACTAGTTCAGTAAAAGATGATGATTTCCGCCTCATTCATGCCGCGTCACTGGTCGGGGTGAAAGATCAAGCGACACTGTTACGTGCATTTGCTCGATTGAAATCGAATGTAACTCTCGATATTCTGGGCATAGGGCCAGAACGCGAGCGACTGGAACATCTCGCCAAAAACCTCGGTATCGGTGAACGAGTCCATTTCGTCGGCGCGGTGCATCATCTGGATTTGCCCAAATACTATCAGCAGGCCGATTTGAACGTCCTCACATCGCGTCATGAGGGCTTGGGCATGGTCACATTGGAAGCCGCTGCCTGCGGCATTCCAACCATCAGCACAGCGGTTGGCCTGCTGCCCGATTATCCTCAAATGGGCATCACCGTTCCGGTAGGTGATGATGAAGCGCTGGCAAAAGCCATTCAAGCTTTGCTGGAGGACGGAGAAAGGCGGGCAGCACTGGCAAAATCTGCCCGCACCGCCCTGATGGAAAACTTCACTATAGAGCACAACGCAGCGCTGTTCCGCGCGTTGTACCGCTCGATTTCTCAGTAAGTTGCCTTGAACTGGTAAGTAATGGTCACGGTTTCTCCGGCAGGAACACTGACCGGCCAGCGGAACAGATTGCCAGGCTCGCGGGCTGGTTCCTGCGAGAAGACAAACTCCCGTCCATCACGATTCCATTGGTCCACCACGTCCAGATCAACCTGACGGTCACTGAAATTACTGATGGTCAGCGTGACATCGTGCAGTGTATCAAAATCACTGGAGGATGATTCGACAGCCGTTATGCTTTCCGAACGGTTGACACGTACATCCTGTAAATTTCCAACCGTGATACTGCCTTCGCTGCCGATAGGGGTAAACTCGACAAAATCGCTGCCAACAAACAGCCCATCCTGATAAGAATGGACAATGCCTTCTGTGAGCGGCATTGAAGAATCATTCTGCACTTTATAAATCACTGTCACCTGTGAGTCGGAGCTGGCATTCCAAAGCAGCAAGCGGCGTGAAGGAAAGCCCCGTTCAAGCAGCTTGATATAAGAAGTCTCGCCCGGCTGCGTGGTAACTTTGCCCAATGGATACACATACTGGATCGTGATCGGGCCAGTAGATAGCGTACGTTGTGACGAGGTATTATCGTATCCAGCAATGTACTGGTTCGCCGTCGGCGCAGAAGCAGTGTTCAGGGCTTGAGAAACATCCACACGCGCGGCGACGAGCTTGACATCCACATTTTCCAGCGAAAACAGATTATTCTGAATCGCAGCAAAAAAGTCAAACTGTACGTTGTCATCCTGACCGCTGGTGATACCCATTGTGTAGTTCGGCTGCCAGCCTATTCCGCCCGTCAGATATTCCAGGCTGATCTCACGCAAATTACCTGTGCCGTTACCGGGCAGCTTCAGCATAGGCTGTCCCGATGAAGAAGATTGGCTGACGCTGTAGGTAGAAGTGCGTTCTTCTGGTTCACGCACAATCAGTGT
>JBGAGR010000164.1:0-17612 GCA_044226645.1 Aggregatilineales bacterium | reverse complement strand
AATGTTCGTAGTCATCGAGTTTTGCGCGTTCTTTGCCGTCGCCCACATCATAGCAGATCATATAACCCGTGAGCGCGATAAGGGTATCCCAGGCGGTTTTGATGCGTTTGGGGGATTCGCTGGCGCGCAGTTCACGGGCGAGGACAACAAATTTTTTACGCTCATAGGCGCGAAATCCCGCTCGATGAAGATCATCCTGTGACCAATTACGCTGTTTGAGAATGTCCATTTGGATCATACCCCTGTGACTCACTCCTATGAGTCCAGTGTAAAGCGTAAATTGATTCCAACGTGCTTAATGATGGGCTTTTGTTTCATAATTCAGACGAATCTGGGAGTAATGGACTAGGTGGGTCACATCAGCAATCTGTCTGCTAAATCCAAGCAATGATTTTTGCCCCAAGGACAGGGACTTTTCTGTGCGAGGCCCAGATTGAAGATGCGAACGGCAGCCCTCATCATTGAATCTTCCAAGACTTTCAGAGCATTTTTCGTGCCGGGAACTATTACAAATACTTGATCCATTCCCGCTTTTATCAGGTTTGATTTGGCTATGAAAACTTCTAAATCGGGGTCATCTGCAAATGTGACAACATTATCCAGTTCTTCATTTACGCTATCAAATGATAAATTGAACACTTCCTCGGCTAATGAGCGCGTTTGATACCATTGGAAACAGGGTTTATCTTCCCATACATAAGCGTCGAAAGAGGTTTGCCAACCAACATTGATACGAATGTATGGGATTTTTGATTTCTTTGGCAGGCAGGAACAAGACCAAAAACTGATTTCACCTCGCTTTACGGCAGGAATGCAGGTTTTGACATAGGCAGAGGTGACGTGCAATATCTCATCGGCAAAGGGTAACCTTGTGAATTCCACATACTTGCTTCTGTACTTACTACGAAGACTAAGATTATCGGTACGAACTCCTTCAAGATCATTAAAAGTTAAGTCATTAAGCCACTGTTCTTGTAGGTTGCGATTCATCACCTTGTCAAAATCGGTTTCCCCATAGGAGAATGTCACATTTTGAATATTTCTCAACAAGATTCCATTAGATTCAAGCAGTTTCGTGACTCGTTTTTCTTCTTCATCCAATTTTGATTTGATAGCCTGCTTGAAGCTAATTTTGTCTATATCATGATAGTTGCGGGCATGTTGCGCAAAGCGATCAATTACATTGATTGATTTCCCAACATAAAATTCGCCATTAGTGAAGTGTAAAATGTATATGCCACACGAATTTCCACTCCACATTCCATTTAACGTCTTTATCCCTGCTACATCATGAGTCTTGAGAAATCCGAGTTCAGAAAGTTTTCCCAAAATCAATTCCATCGACTATTTCACCCTGCCAATGGCAATTTTATGTATATTTTGAGTTAATTGTAATCGGTTATCTGTTTGTATAGAATTAAGATACGTCAGGTCGTTCTGCGTAAAGCTAATTTGTAAGCGGCGTAGATAATGGGATTATAAACTTTATCCCATGCGCCAGCGGAGCGGATGATCTGTCCGCCCCAGCCGCGTTTGAAGCCGTAGACACCCCACAAGCCATCGGAGCGAGTCTCGAACTGGGCTTCGAGGGTGGCTTCATCTTCATCGGGGATACCCCACATATCGTAATAATGACAGCCGCGCGCTTTTGCCCATTGGATGGCTGCCCACTGAACGCCAAATGCGCCCATGAGATTACGTTTGGTGTTGGAAGATGCGCCGTAGAGATACCAGGCGGTACGGCCTTTGGCGAAAACCATGATCCCGGCTAAGGGATCGCCTTCGTGTTCGGCTAAGATCAGGGCAGCATCGTCTGGGACGAACAGGTCATAAGCGCGTTCATAGTAGTCGGGCGAGTGAACACCAAATTCGTTGCGTGAGCCGGTGGTTTGCATCATGCCGTTAAAAATGGCGACATCGGCGCGTGAACCTTCGTAATAACGGATGCCGTTTTTCTGGCTCTGACGGATTTTGCGGCGCGTACCTTGATTCATCCGAGCGAGAATGGCTTCTTCACTTTCGCGAATGTCGATGAGGACTGTGTTGGGCGGTTGCACAGTTTGTGGACTTTGACGAAATCCGAGGGCGGCGAAATTGGGCTGTGATTCGCCTTCCATATAGATGCCGGGTTCCCATTTGAGGAAAGCTGCGCCATTTTTTCGGGCGCAGGTGTCGATGGCGTTCCAGAGGGAGGGCACAACATGTTGTGCCCCTACGGAATCGGAAATATATGGCCCCATGCCGAGATAAGCCATTGTGCCAAGGTGAAAGGGGAGTGGGCGGAAGAGTAGCTGTGCTCCGGCGAGAAGGGGAGATGATGAGTCATTTGAATTCTCAACGATAGCAACGCGATCTACAGACCAGCCATAGGCGGATTTGAGGTCGCCCCAGGCCGATTGCTGGAGGATATGGGCGCGGGGATGTGCCGCGACGAAGGCATCCCACTGCTGTGGGGAAGGGGTAATTATTTCGACCATTCAGACTCCGGTTTTCTGCTAGCGACACTTCTCAGTTGTAGAGGATGTGAGCTGCAAAAGCAATATCAGTTATCGGTTGGTTTTCGTTGAAATTGGATTGTGAAAAGGTTTTGTTATCTCAACGGTGGTGTGTTAGAATGCGTGGGCAGCAGGGCACACAACACAGCTAACCAAATTGCTGGAAAATTGACGTAAATTCCTTTGCGGAAATGATTGGGGCTATGTTATACTCGTGCAGTTTGTCACAATCGGCACGTTTAAATAACCTAATTCGGGCGAATCACACGCCCGATTTTCAACAAACCATTATGTGCAGGAGTGCGCTCCTATGTCAGTAGTCAACGAGTGGGCTTTTATCGGCGTGTTCTTTTCGATAGCATGGGTTTTCCCCTTCCTACCGATTCTGGGTGCTAAACTCCTAGCGCCGCACAAGCCGAATGCGATCAAACAATCCACCTACGAATGCGGTGTTGAAACGGTAGGGGATACGTGGGTGCAGTTCAAAGTCCAGTATTACATTTACGGGTTGATCTTTCTCGTGTTCGATGTGGAAGTGGTCTTCCTGTTCCCCTGGGCGCTGGCCTACAAGCAGCTTGATTTCTTCGGCTTCTTCGCCGGGCTGCTGTTCGTGTTCTTCCTGTTTGATGCGTTAATTTACGCCTGGCGCAAAGATGCGCTGGAGTGGGTATAGTTTTAATTCCAATTACTCAGTGCTGAGTTCTGAGTAGGGGCGCTGAAGATACGTTCCTACAGAGGAAGGGTGTATGGAAACCGTTTGCGATATTAATAACATTGTACAGTGCTTGCGTGATGCCGGAGCCAGCCCGGATGTGGCGAATTTGGTTTCGCTTCTGGGTGGCGTGGTGTTGATCGCGACTGTACCGCTCATTACCGTGATTTTCCTCATTCTGGTAGAGCGTAAGTTCGCGGCGCGGGTGCAGGATCGGCTTGGTCCCAACCGTGTTGGCCCATATGGCATTTTGCAGTCTGTAGCAGACGCGGTCAAAATGTTGACGAAGGAAGATATTACCCCCTTCGGCGCGGATAAATTCATTTACAACCTCGCACCCATCATCGCGTTTGCGGTCGTGGTGTTGATCTGGGCGGTCATTCCCTTTACACCGCTGCATATTGGCGCGGATTTGAGCATCGGTATCCTGTACTTTGTGGCAGTATCTTCAATCGGTACGGTCAAAATCATGATTGCAGGTTGGTCGAGCAACAATAAGTATGCACTGTTGGGTGCATTCCGCACGATTGCGCAGCTTCTGAGTTACGAGGTGCCGCTGGTGCTGGCGCTGCTCGTCCCCGTGATGATTTCCGGCACGATGAGTATGCAGGATATGGTGCGCGGACAGGGCGGTATGTGGTATTTCTTCATGGCTCCTGTCGCGGCGATCATGTTCTTCATCGCTAATCTGGCGGAAACCGGACGCGCTCCGTTTGACCTGCTGGAAGCCGAATCGGAAATTATTGCTGGCTACAACATTGAATACTCCGGCTTCAAGTGGGGTATGTTCATGGCAGCGGAGTTCATGCACTTCTTCACGGTTTCACTGCTGACCGCTATTATCTTCCTGGGCGGTTGGTGGGGGCCAGGTGTGGAACAAATTCCGGTGCTGGGTTTCGTCTATACAGGGCTAAAGACCGCTGTGGTCTACCTGTTTGGTCTGCTCATCCGCAGTACGGTGCCGCGTGTCCGTATCGACCAGCTTATGTCACTCAACTGGAAGTGGCTGGTGCCGATTTCAGTTGGTAACGTTCTGATGACAGCTTTCCTGCTCAAGGTTGTGGATGCACTGGGGCTGGCTCCTCAATCCGGTGATTTTATCGCCGCGCTGCCGCAGACGGTTATTCTGCTGCTGGGCAACCTGCTCATCATCGGTTGGGTTCTCAATATTATCCGCAACCGGGGACGCAGTGAGCGAATGGCTCTGGAAATCACCACCGATGAGGAACACGGTCATGACGTGGTTCATGTCGGTGCACCGGGGCACTGATTAACGACAAAGGGTTTAAATGAGGACGGGTCATCGCACCCGTCTTTATGTGGAAATGCAGGGTAAATCAATATGATTGAAATCAATGCCCAGAGTATCGTTTTTGTAGTGTTCTCCCTGTTTAGCCTGGGCGGGGCACTGGGTGTCGTCACGACGCGCAATTTAATTCACGCGACACTCTACCTCATTTTGAGTTTGTTCGGTGCGGCGGGTTTGTTCGTGCTGTTGAGCGCGCCGTTCCTTGCGGCGGTGCAAGTGCTGGTGTATATCGGCGCAATTGCCATTCTGATTGTATTCGCAGTGATGCTCACCCGCAGCATGACCCGTCTGCGCGATTTATACAATCGTCAGTGGGCATTGAGCGCGCTGGTCGCAGGACTGTTGTTTATCCTTCTGATTGTGGGCGTTATTTTGCCCGTGTGGGGACAGAACGGTTCGCAGGCCAATCTGGTTGTTTCAGACACGGTGGTCGGGACTGTAGAACTGGGCAAGGCTCTGGTTGACCAGAATCAATATGTACTCCCGTTTGAAGTAGCTTCGCTTTTGCTGACAGCGGCGATGATCGGTGCGATTGTGATCGCCCGTGATGATCGGGAATAGGGTACGGAGAGGATCACTATGATTCCGTTGTGGATGTATTTAGCGGTGGCGGCTGGTGTTTTCTGCATCGGCGCGTATGGGGTATTATCCCGCCGCAACGCAGTCGCGATTTTGATGGGTGTCGAGCTGATGCTCAATGCTGTAAATATCAATCTGGTCGCATTCTGGCGTTATGTTGAACCGCTGAATGTGGCTGGTCAGGCTTTCGCGGCCTTCGTATTTGTAATCGCTGCGGCGGAAGCAGCGGTGGGTCTGGCGATCATCATCGCGGTTTACCGCAACCGTCGCTCGGTCATCGTCGAAGACGTTGACATTATGAAGTGGTAGGTTCGTTTATGAACTTGAACGATTTTTTAAACAATCCCAATCTGACACCCTGGTTAATTCCAGTGGGGCCGGTACTGGCATTCTTCGTTATTATGCTGGTGACCAACCGGGCGCGATTGGTGCCGGGAACCAGTCCGGAATATGTTGATCATAATCATCCCGCTTATCCGGGACTGCAAGTCCCGGTAGCAACACTCTACAGCCGTATCCTGACGATCATCGTCGGTCTGCTCGGTATCGGCAGCGCGTGGGTGCTGAGCCTGATGGTAGTGACCCAATCCCTAAGTCTGGAAGGGCTGGGCGAAAAGGTCTTCAGCAACAGCATTCAGTGGATGGCAACGGGCGATACCACCTTCAACATGGGTGTGCTGGTTGACCCGCTGACGACGATTATGCTGCTGATGGTTCCGCTGGCCTGTACGATGATTTTCATCTACTCTATCGGTTACGCGGCACATGATGCGCGTCAGTCGCGTTTCTTCGCGCTGATTTCGCTGTTCGCGGGCGCGATGCTGACGCTGGTGGTAGCCGATAATCTGCTGCTGCTGTTCGTCGGCTGGGAAATCATGGGTTTGTGCTCGTACCTGCTGATCGGCTTCTGGTTCGAAAAAGAAAGCGCCTATAAAGCGGCGATTAAAGCCTTCACGACCACTCGTGTGGCTGATGTCATCATGCTCCTCGGTATCGCCTATTTGTATGCGGCTACCGGGACATTGAGCTTCCGCGACATCCTGCATAATGAAGAAGTTCTGCACGCGCTGGCGACAACGCCATCGATTTTGATTAGCGGCATCAGCGCAGCGAGTCTGATCGGTATCTTCCTCGTCATCGGTACCATCGGTAAATCGGCGCAGTTCCCGCTGCACGTGTGGCTGCCGGACGCGATGGAAGGCCCGACCCCTGTTAGCGCGATGATCCATGCCGCCGCGATGGTTTCGGCTGGTGTCTACGCTGTTGTGCGTATGTATCCGCTGTTCGCAGCAGGTGGCAACCCTGAAGCGGGTTTACTGACACCGCCGATGGTGTTGATGTCGGTTGTGGGAGCATTTACGGCTATTTTCGCTGCGACGATTGCCGTGGCGCAGAACGATGTCAAAAGAGTTCTAGCGTACTCGACCATTTCGCAGCTTGGTTTCATGATTGCTGCCCTGGGTATTGGTGCGTACATCGCTGCGGCTTTCCACCTGATTACCCACGCTTTCTTCAAGGCGCTGCTGTTCATGGCTTCCGGTTCGGTCATTCACGGTATGGAGCATGGCGAACATCATGTTCACGAGCATGGGCATGGACATGAAACGCTGGCGCTGGCGGCGGCAAATGCTGACGCTCATGCGGCGCATGATGAACATGGTCACGACGAACATGGACACGATGAGCATGGACATGACGACCACGCCGCACATGGGGCGCATTTTGATCCGCAGGATATGATGAACATGGGCGGTTTGCGCAAGACCATGCCTGTCACCTTCATCACCTTCCTGATTGGCGGTCTGTCGCTCTCCGGCTTCCCGCTGCTGACGGCTGGTTTCTGGTCAAAAGATGAAATTTTCGCGGATGCGTGGTACGGCCTGACTGAAGGACATGGCGCTGCGGCCTTCGTTTTCGTGATGTTAGCATTGGCAGCGTTCCTGACCGCTTTCTACACCATGCGTCAAATCGGCCTGACTTTCTGGGGCGAGGCGCGGACTGAGGAAGCGAAACACGCCAATCTCGGACAGGGTATCGTCAGCGCGACCATGACGTTCCCGCTGATTTTCCTTTCGATTTTCGCGATTGTCGCCGGGTTCGCTGGCGTACATCCTGATTTTCCGCTGTTCGGCGCGATTTTCTCGCCACAATATAACTGGTTCCATCATTTTGTGGGGCCGACCCTGCTGGAAGAACCACACGCGCTGGCTTTCAATATCGTTCCGGTGCTGTTCTCATTCACCGTCGCTTTAGGCGGTTTGGGACTGGGCTGGCTGATGTACTGGCGCAAGCCGCTGGAAGCCGGACAGCCTGACCCGTTGATCGCCATTCTGGGCAGTGGCCTGCACACTACACTCAAGAACAAATACTACATCGACGAACTGTATGTTCGCGTGTTTGTGACACCTTCGCAGACATTCTCGCGTGTGGTGGTCAGCCAATTCATCGACAAAGGTATTATCGACGGCACACTGCATCTGATCGCCCGTGTGTTCACCTGGATTGGTGATTTCCTGAAACTGCTCAACAGTTGGCTGATTGACGGTGTGGGTGATGGTATTCCTGAGGGTATCGGGGTGTTCGGACGCTGGTTCCGCAAGATTCAGACCGGACGTGTCCAGCAGTATTTACTGTTCATTGCGGTGGCGGCGCTGCTGATCGCGATTATTTTCGCGCTGTCATCGGGTGTACTGGTGCAGGCAGCAGGCGGGTAACAAAAAAGTGCTGAGTTCCGAGTGCTTAGTGCTGAGGAAATACATAGTAACTGCCGGACAAGGGATGTAGTGTCCGGCATCTTGCAGGAAACCGTTGAGGTTAACTTATGAAGATTTTCGGTGATATTGATGTCCTAAGCTTTCTGGTTTTCGCGCCCACTATTGCGGCGGTGATTATGCTGCTGCTGCCGAATCAGAAGCAGATTGTTCGCTGGGCAGCACTGGCGCTGGCGGTTTTGATCGGCGCAGTGTGTGTCGTGGTATTCTTCGCTTATGATCGCGGAGCCAGTGGATACCAGATGGAAGTGAACGCCAAGTGGTTTGAACTGCTGGGCGCGTCGTGGCATATCGGCATTGACGGCGTGAGCGCCACAATGGTGCTGCTGACAGGTATTCTGACCCCACTGGCTATCCTGATTAGCTGGGAAATCGAAGAGCGCGTCAATATGCATATGGCGCTGCTGCTGTTCTTCGAAACCGGTTTGCTGGGTGTGTTCGTGGCGATGGATTTGATGGTTTTCTTCCTCTTCTACGAACTCAGCCTGGTGCCAATGTATTTCATCATCGACCAGTGGGGCGGTCCAAACCGCAAGTATGCCGCAACCAAGTTCATGATTTATTCTGTGGGTGGTTCGCTGGGGATGCTGCTGGCAACGCAGCTCATCGGCGTGACCGCACATACTTTCGATATTCAGGGACTCACCGCGATATGGCCTTCCTTCACCGGGGAAAACGGTACATTCCTTGGCATCGGCGTAGAAACGGTCAAGGCACTGGCGTTCCTCGGTTTCTTCGTCGCATTCTGCATCAAAGTGCCGGTCTGGCCTTTCCATACCTGGCTGCCGGATGCGCACGGTGAAGCGCCAACAGCCGGTTCGATGCTGTTGGCGGGTGTGATGCTCAAGCTCGGTGCATATGGCTTCCTGCGGCTGGTGATTCCGCTTTTTCCGGATGTGTGGATTGCGCCGATCAATATTCTGGGCGCGATACAGACCAACTGGGCAGGTATTTTCGCCTTTATGGCGATACTCGGTATCGTGCTAGGAGCGTTCGCGGCGCTCGGACAGAATGACATCAAGCGTTTGGTGGCTTACAGCTCAGTGAATCACATGGGTTTTGTGGCGCTGGGACTGGCTGTGGCGGCGCTGGCCTATTCGCAGAATTGGGCGAACGCCAGCACTGAAAATATGAAAAGTGCTATTCTGGCGACTAACGGCGCAGTTTTGCAGATGTTCAATCACGGCCTAAGCTCGGCGGCAATGTTCTTGCTGGCTGGCGGCATCTATCACAAAACGCATACCCGCGATCTGACACAGTACGGCGGTTTCTGGGTGAAAGCGCCGATTTACGGCTCGATTTTCATTTTCACCAGCATGGCAAGCCTCGGTCTGCCCGGTCTGAACGGCTTCGTCAGCGAATTTCTGGTGGTGCGCGGTTCGTGGTCGGTGTTTACCGGCCTAACGGTTGTGGCAATGCTCGGTCTTCTGTTCACGGGCGGTTATATCCTGAAGGGCATTCGCGCGGTTCTGCATGGGCCGTTCAATATGCACTGGAAAGACTACAAGCTGGAAATTGAACTGCGTGAACTGGTAGCCATCGCGCCGCTGCTGGCGCTGATGCTGGTGACGGGTGTTGTGCCGAACTGGATTTTGCCGGTCATCAACAGCTCTGTGATGCGGATTTTAGGGGGGTAAAGAGCGGGGTAGAGGGCAAGGATAGATATCCCTACAGAATCCGCTAAAAGGAAGAATTATGACTGAAGCTTTTTCGTTTCCTATCCTCAGTGTCATTATTTTCACTCCAATTGTGGCGGGACTCATCATCCTGTTCATGGATGGAGAAAAGCGTGATCTGATCCGAGGTGTTGCTGTCACAGCGGCGGCGATTGTGCTGGTGCTTTCAGCGGCGGTGTACTTTGGCTATAACCAGCAGGTTGGTGCGGTTACGGACAGTCAGACCGCGTTGCTGGCAAAGGGCGACCCCGGTAGTGCTACTCAAATGTTTAAAGATGGGTTGGCATTTGAGGAGCAGGTCACCTGGATTGAGAAGCTGGGCATCAGCTACCATGTGGGCGTGGATGGATTGAATGCGCCGATGGTACTGCTGACCGGACTGGTGACTTTGGCTGGTGTGCTGATTTCATGGCGCATTGATGACCGCACACGCGAATTCATGGCGTTCTTCATGTTCCTGGTGGCAGGCGTGTTGGGCGTTTTCGTCTCCATCGACATGTTTCTGCTGTTCTTCTTCTACGAATTAGCCATCTTCCCGATGTATTTGCTCATCGCTACGTGGGGATGGGTGAAAACGCGCGAATATGCTGCTATGAAATTGACCCTCTACATTTTGATCGGGTCGGTTATCGCGCTGGTCGGTGTAATCGCCATGTATTTCGTGGCAGGACAGTTCTTCATCGATCACCCCGGTCTGGTTGCGGCGGGACACGAATACAGCTTCGATATGACGCATTTCATGCTGGCGGCTGAGTCGGGCGCGTTCAATGTAGCGGGATATGCTGGCATTGATACGCTGACTTTCGCCAAGCTGTGGTTCCCCTTCATCTTTATTGGGTTCGCGGTGCTGGCAGGGGTGTTCCCTTTCCACAACTGGTCACCCGATGGACATGTCGCCGCGCCGACTGCTGTTTCGATGATTCATGCGGGTGTGTTGATGAAGCTCGGCGCTTACGCAGCCCTACGGGCAGGTGTTCAACTGCTGCCACAGGGAGCGGAGGTTCATCTCCCCTGGATTGTGTTCCTAACGCTGGTCAATGTGGTTTATGGCGCGTTCATCGCCTTCCGCCAGCGCGACTTCAAATATGTTATTGGTTTCTCGTCTGTCAGCCACATGGGGCTGGTCAGTATGGGCTTCGCGTCCATGAATTTGATCGGCATGACCGGCGCGGGTTTGCAGATGTTCAGTCACGGCGCGATGACGGCACTCTTCTTCGGCTGCGTCGGTATGGTGTATGACCGGGCACACACGCGCGATATTCCGAGTCTGGGCGGGTTCGTCAAACGAATGCCCTGGGTAGCGGTGGCTTTTGTGATCGGCGGTTTGACCAGTATGGGTATGCCGGGGTTAAGCGGGTTCATCGCTGAATTCTCCATCTTTACGGGTTTATGGAATGCTTCGCCGAATATCACGCTGCAAATTGGCAGTTTTGTGCTGCAAAATTACTACTCCATCATCGTGATATTGTCGGCATTGGGCATCGTCATCACGGCAGCCTATGTGCTCCGTGTGACAGGAACCGTGTTCTTTGGAGAATTTGATGCCAAGAAGTACGCTGATGTAGGTGATATTACGATAACGGATCGCATTATCTTATTCGTGCTGGGCACACCGCTGATTGTGGTGGGGATTTACCCAGCGATCATGGCTCCCATGATTCAATCCGGTCTGGGGCCGATTCTGGCTATTCTGAGGGGGGGAGCGTAATACATGAACGCTACCGAGTTTACGCTAGGGCAAAGTTTGCTGGCTGTCCTGCCTGAGATTGGGTTGGCAGCACTGGCAGCGATTATCCTGTTCCTGGATTTGTATCTACCGGAAAGCCGCCGTCGTACTGTCGCCATCGCGTCGGGTATCGGGTTGGGGCTGCTGGCACTGCTGCCGCTGATTTTCTATCCCGGTTCGGATGCTGTGCCAACGGGTCTATACTGGGGCGGCATGGTGCGCTATGACGCGCTGGCACAAATCTTCAAGGTGATGGTGCTGGTCGCTGGAGCGATCACCAGTCTGATGACGATTGATGTTAAGGGCGTGGGGCATAAGGGTGAGTTTTATCTGGTGCTGATTGTTTCCGCGCTGGGTATGACCCTGATGGCAGGCGCGGCTGATCTGATTATGGTCTTCCTCGCGCTGGAAACCACCTCAATCCCGCTCTACATTCTGGCGGCTTTCAAACGCAGTGATAATAAATCGAGCGAAAGCGGGATGAAATATTTCCTGTTTGGCTCGTTTGCTTCCGCGATTTTGCTGTATGGTCTGAGTTTGCTGTATGGTTTCACCGGACAGACCAACCTGACACTGTTGGCGCAGTATCTCGGCAGCGACCAGTTCGCTACCAATCCAATTCCGGTGCTGGCGGCAATGGTCATGGTGGTGGTCGGCTTCGGCTTCAAAATCAGCGCGGTACCCTTCCACTTCTGGACACCCGATGTTTATGAGGGCGCTCCGACCCCCGTTACGGGTTTCCTGAGTGTTGCCAGCAAGGCTGCAAGTTTTGCGCTGCTGGTGCGCTTCTTCGTGCTGGTTTTCCCATCCACCGTCGTGATCGGTGGACACGAAATCCAGAATTTCTGGGTGCAGTTGATGTCGGCTTTCGCGCTGATTTCAATGACCGTCGGCAATGTGGTCGCGCTCTCGCAGCGCAACATCAAACGTATGCTGGCCTATTCGTCCATCGCGCAGGCGGGTTACACGCTGATGGGTGTCGCGGCTATCCAGTCGAGTACAGCGGCAGGGCAGGCGCAGGCCGTTGCAGCCGTGAGCTTCTACATGTTCATGTATGTGTTCACCAATCTGCTGGCCTTCACCGTGATTGTGCTGTTCGGTGAAGCGACTGGCAGCGAAACCATTGCTGATATGGCGGGGTTAAATCGCCGCAGCCCAGGGCTGGCGCTCATGATGACTGTCGCGCTGCTGTCATTGGGTGGTGTGCCGCCGACAGCGGGTTTCTTCGGCAAATTTTTTCTGTTTCAGGCAGCGGTTGAATCTGGTCTGACATGGCTGGCGATTGTCGGCGTGTTGAACGCGATTGTCGCGCTGTACTACTATCTGGTGGTCATCAAGGTCATGTATGTTGACCGCAGTGAAGATGAAGACAAGCCGATTCCGGTATCCAATGTTTATGTATGGGTGCTGGGCATTACGGTTATTGCGGTCATCGTGATTGGCACGATTGGCGCACAGCCGATTTTCGAGTGGGCAGTAGCCAGCGCCAAGTCGTTGTTCGCCTAATTTCTGTAATTTTAAGAGGTGAACCCGTGTGGGTTCGCCTCTTTATTTAGATCGTTTTTGTCAAGAATATTTTCTGTATAAATTCGGTTGTTGCCAAATCAGAAATGCTTGTGATAAAATGCGCGAATTCCATCGGGGAAGCGGGTTCTATAAAGAAAAAATAAGCAGCCGTTTTTAGAGAAACAGCCGCTAGTCATCTTGTTGTGATTGTGATAAACTGCACTAATGAATGATGACAAAAAGCCTACACCGTATCTGTTGGCAGCCAGTGTGGTTGCGCAGATGGGATGCCTTTTAACAGTAACAGTTGGCGGGGCGGTACTAATCGGACTGCTGCTCGATCAAGCACTCAATCTACGGCACATTGCCCTTTTTTTGTGTCTGATCATCAGCATTCCGTTAAATCTGTGGGTCATTTACCGATACACATTATTTCAATCGAAGCGCCTCCAGGCGTCAACCTCAAAAAAGAAGGAGGAGAGCATAAGTGACAATTAACTGGAACGGTAAACGACGGTGGATCGCTGGCCTTTTGCTGCTGGCGGGTATCCTCGTCATGGTCAATATACCGCCAGTGATTCCAGTCATTCAGCTTCCGGGTGAAAAATATCCGGGTAGTGGATGGAATCTCTTTGGCCTGCAAATGACCAACTCTTTAATGGGATCGGTCATCGTTTGGATTTTGCTGGCTTTGCTGATTTTCTACGTCATGCGCAAAAAGCCGAAGGATGGCAGTGAAGTGCCGCCCGGCGGTTTCTACAACCTGTTCGAGATGACTTTCGAGGGTTTGTACGGGTTCGTGGGGGGCGTAGCCGGCGGGCCGTTCCTTGGACGCATCTTCAAGATGTTCATGACCATTTTCCTGATTGTATTGCTCTCGAACTGGATTGAACTGGTTCCGGGTGTGGACAGCATCGGTTTCCTTGAAGCCCATGTTAATAAGACAACTGGTGCGCCACTGGATGGTTATGAAACCATGCAGTCCGGCGGTATCTATGTCCTCAATCCCAAGTGCAAATGGATTAGCCCTGAAGCAGCCGCGAATTTGTCGGCTGAGGCGATGAAGGGGCGGGCGGATGCTGGCTGTGTGACTGGTACTGGCGCGGCTGTTTCGGCTCCGGCCGGTGAGGTTGCACATGAAACAACCTCTGCTGCGACTGAGGCGACACCCATTGCTGAAGCTACCGCCGTGACCAGCGAGGCGGCACCTGCTGCTGAGGCAACAGCCGTTGAAGGTGAGACTGTCGCTGCTGAGGGTGCTACGACTGAGGCTGCCGCCGAAGGTGGAGAGGGCGAGCATCATTACGCGCCCGGTGATCCGAGTGTACCCTGGGTTGTGCTGCCATACTTACGTGCGCCTTCGACTGACCTGAACCTGACCGTTGCGCTGGCATTGATCGCGGTCATAATGATCCAGGTGACGGGCTTTAGCGCACTAGGTGCGGGGTATCTGACCAAGTTCTTCAATTTCAAGACGCTGTTCACATCTCCCCTGGGTGGTATCGATGTGGCGGTTGGTTTGCTGGAACTCATCGGTGAGTTCGCGAAGATTCTCTCGTTTGCTTTCCGGTTGCTCGGTAACATCTTCGCAGGCTCGATTTTGCTCTTCGTTATGAGTTTCCTTCTGCCGTTCCTGCCCTGGCCATTCTTCATTCTGGAATTCTTCGTCGGCGCACTGCAAGCGTTCGTCTTTGGTCTGCTGACGGCGATTTTCATGAATCTGGCAACGGCTTCGCACGGTCATGAAGATCATGAGGAAGAACACGCGGGTGAGCCTGTAGAGACTCTACACGCCGCCGGTTAAGTTTAGATAGAACCCCGGGGAGTGTTTAATATCTCCCTGGGAAATGATTTACACACATCGAAATTGACCCGGTAAACGGGTGCGGAATACGCAATCAAACAACAGAGGAGAAACGAAAAACATGGATCAAGGTACAGCGATTTTTTTCGCGGGTAAAGCCATCGGAGCCGGTCTGGCGATGATTGGCGCGCTGGGCGGCGGTATCGGTATCGGTCTGTCGGTCAGTGGTGCAGTGCAGGCCATGGGGCGTAACCCGGATTTCACCGGTACACTCCAGACGAACATGATTCTGGGTGTGGCGTTCGCGGAAGCGGTCGCTATTTACGCGCTGGTCGTGGCGCTGATTATTCTGTTCGTGCTTAGCCCAGCCTAAAATCAACAGCAACAACAGGATAAGGAGTACGACATGGAAGGTTTAGGTATTAATCTGGGTTATCTGCTGGTACAGATCATCGCTTTCATCGTGATCTATACCCTCATGACCCGTTTCGTGTATGACCCGTTGATGCGTATGCTGGGCGAACGCCGCCAGCGTATTGCCAAGGGGCTGGAAGATGCCGCTGCGGCTGCCAATGCACGCCGCAATGCGGAAACCGAAGGTGAAAAGATCATTGCCGAAGCACGCGCCTCGGCTGCGAAGGTGATTGAAGAAGCACGCGGACGTGCGGACGAAGTGGCGAAGGGCATTCAGGCTGAAGCTGCTGCCGAAGCTGAGAAGATTCGTGCTGATGCCCGTGCTGCTGCCAGCGCCGAACGTGACCAGCAGCTTGCCGGTTTGCGTGGGCAGGTGGCTGCGATTTCGATTGCTGCCGCACAGCGCCTGATCGGTGAATCGCTGGATCAGAAGCGTCAACAGGCTTTGGTGGATGATTTCTTCTCCAAAGTGCCAGACAGCGCCAAGAAGCTGGGTGGACATGTGGAAGTGGTCAGCGCGATGCCTTTGAGCGATGCCGAACAGGCGAAAGCCAAGAAGGAAACTGGCGCTGATGACGTGACCTTCAGCGTAGACCCGACTATTTTGGGTGGTCTGATTGTGCGTGCTGGTGATCGCGTTGTGGATGGCAGTGTCCGCAGCGGTTTGAACGATCTGGCAGGCCGTCTGAGCTAACCGGAATCTTAAACCGCAGAGACGCGGAGGCCGCAGAGAGGTAAAATGCTCTGTGTACTCTGTATCTCTGCGGTTTTTTATTTGGGGTCGTATGGCGAAAAAACTTTCCGATCTGATTGCTGAACTGCCAGATGTGGTCAATGTTACGGGTGATGCTGAGATTACCGCGCCTGTAGTAGAAGCGGACAGTGATTTGCAACCGGGCGGCGTGTTTGTGGCTCGTCCAGGCTTATCGGTGGACGGGCATGATTTTATTCCCCGCGCGATTGAGAAGGGGGCCGCAGCCATTGTCGGCGAACGCGATATAACCGATTTATCTGTGCCGTATGTGCGGGTGAAAAATGCACAGGAAGCAACGGGTTTTCTGGCGGCGGCTTATCACGATTTTCCATCGCGCAAGTTGGTGGTCATCGGCGTGACCGGGACGGACGGCAAGACCACCACCAGCACCCTGATTCACAGCATTTTGCAGGTGGCGACGTATAAAAAAGCCGGACTCATCAGCACGGTTGCGGCGTATATTGGCGATAAAACGCTCGATACAGGTTTTCATGTCACAACTCCGAGCGCGCCACAGATTCAGGCGTTCATGGCGCAGATGGTGGAAAATGGCCTGACCCATTGTGTCCTCGAAATGACCAGTCATGGGCTGGCTCAGGGACGGCTGAACGGCGTTGATATTGATGTGGCGGTGATGACCAATGTCACGCATGAACATCTGGACTATCACGGTTCATTCGAGGCGTATCGCGCGGCAAAAGGGCGCATGTTCGAGATGCTGGGGAAGTCCTATCGCAAACCGAATGTGCCGAAAATCAGCGTCGTGAATGCGGATGATCCACAGGACGAGTTTTTTGCATCTTACCCTTTTGATAAGATTCTCCCTTATGGCTTTAAAGATGCTTTCGCACACGATATCCTAGAGAAAGCATTTTCTGACCCGCAGTTTAAGATGGAAAATGTGTTTTTAGCGCGAGATATTGTTTATAAGACAGATGGTACTTATTTTAATGTGCCATTCGGGAAAACTTCGACTGAACCACCTGCTATCCGTGAGATAATCCAATTCAAAACGCAGCTTGTTGGCGAATTTAATGTTTCGAATGCGCTGGCAGCAATTGCGGCGACGTGGCTGCCATTCGGGATAGACAATCTGCGGATGATACAAGAAGGATTGTGGGCAGTCAAAGGCATCCCTGGACGGATGGAGCGGATCGACGAAGGACAGAATTTCACAGCTATTGTCGATTTTGCGCATACACCAAATGCGCTGGAAAATGCATTGAAAGCCGCGAAGGGGATGCTGCAACCGGGCAAGCGCTTGATTGCCGTGTTCGGCAGTGCTGGACTGCGTGATCGCGAGAAGCGGCGGATGATGGCAGAAGTCGCGGCACGGTTGGCGGATTTTAGCATCTTCACGGCAGAAGACCCGCGTACCGAGTCACTAGATGCGATTTTGGAGATAATGGCGCAAGGAGCGATCTCACAGGGTGGTGTCGAGGGCAAGTCGTTCATTCGCGTGAAGGATAGAGGCGAAGCATTGTATCAGGCGTGTCAGATGGCGCAGGCAGGCGATATTGTGATGGCCTGCGGCAAAGGGCATGAACAGAGCATGTGCTTTGGCAAAATCGAATACCCCTGGGATGACCGGGATGCAATGCGTGCAGCCTTGAAAGGCCAGCCTTTGCGAACCCTGCCAACGGCAACCAATGAGGCCTGAATGCGAAAAGATCGGGTTTTCGTCGTCCTTCTGCTGCTGATTTGCGGCCTGCTGTATACCAGTGGCTTGGATTATGGTCGTCCGCTGCCGGAATATAACCCCTCGACGGTTGAATACGGCTGGCTGAACAGCGCGACGATTTTTCATCCCGATGCTTATTTTTATGCCAGCATTCCGTATGCCATGCTGCTGCGCGGTATATCCCC
>JBGAGR010000163.1:0-17425 GCA_044226645.1 Aggregatilineales bacterium | reverse complement strand
GCACCTACTCCACCAAATATCCTTTGTGGCGAAGTTGGCAGCGGCAGCCCTCAACACTCGCCACAATTTGATTTTACGGGGAAAAGTACCTGAAATGTCGCCAGCTTCGCCATAAAACATCAGGTTTTGCCACAAGGAGTTACCATGTCCGCCAATACCAATCCGGCTGACGAAGCCGAAATCCGCGCCCTCTATGCCCACGTTCTGGATACCTGGAACCGCCGCAGTGGGGATGACATGGCGGCTTTGTTCACCGAAGATGCTAATCTGGTGGGCTTCGATGGCAGCATCATCAACGGTCAGGCCGAAATCGCCAAAACCATGAATCAGATTTTTGCCGACCACCAGACCGCCGCTTATGTCGGCAAAGTCCGTGATGTGCGCTTCCTGAGTGCCGATGTCGCGCTGCTGCGTTCTGTCGTCGGTATGATTCCGCCCGGACAAAACGACTTGAATCCGGCTGTGAATGCGGTTCAATCGCTGGTCGCCGTCAAAAGCGCTGACACATGGCGCGTCACACTCTATCAGAACACCCCGGCGCAGTTTCATGGCAGGCCGGAACTCGTTCAACAGCTTACCGATGAACTCCACGAACTACTGCCCAAATAGTCCCAGCAATAGGCCATAAAAAGCGAAGAATGGTATTGTACCGTAACGTACTATCTATTAATAATTACGAGGTAAAGTGACACTATTGCCATTGCAAGTAAACCAGCAGACGAGAATATCAAAACAATGCCTATTAAAAAAATTGAAATTATTACAAATACATCACCTAGTTGAAATGATATAATATGTATTATATTAGATAAAATATAAAACCCCACAGTTGGCAAAAGGTATTTAAATGCAATTATAGCAAAAGTAGTCATACTTTCGGAGAGCGACGCAGATGAAACATTGACTGCTGTTTTTAAGGTAAGAACAATACCATACAAAACCGTAAATGAATAATAAATTGCGGCAGCAATAGAGAACAATCTGACAACATCTGGCACTACACTAAAATATAAAATTAATATTGTATTGAATATTACTGCAAATAAATATCCCAAAACCCTACGAGGGATTGTCATTATCATACTGACCGACTTTTCAATGTACAACACTTTGTCATAAGAGTGTCTATTATCAAATTCACGTAAATGCCTACTCACAGGTGACGTAAATACTGCTCAGGGTTATTGAGGAAATCGCGCGTCAGGGTGACATGTTCCAGATCATCATAGGCGACAGGCTGAATCGGTGTTTTATCGAAGCTCAGAATCGCCGCGCCAGGGAAAGCCATCAAAATCGGGGAGTGAGTGGCTATGATAAACTGCGCCCGATGCTGCTCGACCATTTCTTTGAGCAGGGAAAGCAGACCCAACTGGCGCAGGGGTGAAAGCGGTGCTTCCGGCTCGTCCAGCAGATATAAACCATCCGGCACAAAACGCGCTTTAAAGAAGGTGAAAAAGCTCTCGCCGTGTGATCGCTCATCCAGATCACCATCATATTTTTGCTTCAAGGCCATCAACTGTCCCACGAAAGCGCTTCTCGCGAGTCCCTTCGCGTATTCCGACTGTGCTTTGAATTCCTCGTCCACCGCACGTAAATCGGCTTCCAGACCTTCGCGCATCTGGGTCAGCCGCCGTGAATAGCCGAAATAATCTTCCGCGCGGAGAAAAAAGCCCTTACGGGTGCGCTTGCTCCAAACCAGCTTGAGCGCTTTTGATAGAGCGCGTACTGAATCGAGCGTTTTATCCCGTTCCAGATCATCACTGCCAGCCGCGATTGACCCGGCTGCATTCGCTACCGACTCCATAAAAGTCGATTTACCCGACCCATTTTCGCCCACCAGAAAGGTAACGGGTGTCGTAAATTCGAGCGTCTTAAAATTTTTGATGGTCGGGACACTGAAGGGAAAACGGTCTGCCATGCCGCTTGGGACACTATTCATGCTGACCGATTTCAGGTGAATCGTCATTCACCATGCCAATGGCCTGCATCATCGCATAGCAAATGGTCGGCCCGACAAAACGAAAGCCGTGTTTGAGTAATTCCTTGCTGATCTTCCGCGAAAGATCGGTTTCCGGCGGAATTTCCGAGAGCGATTTCCACGTATTCTGAATCGGCTGACCATCCACGAAGCCCCACAGGTAATAATCGAAACTGCCAAAGGCTTCCTGAATATCCAGAAATTTCCGCGCGTTGTTAATCGTCGAGCTGATCTTCAGTCGGTTACGAACGATGCCCGGATTCTGCATCAGTTCGTTGAATTTAGCCTCATCGTAGCGGGCGACTTTCGCCGGGTCGAAACCCTCAAAGGCCGCCCGGTAATTCTCACGCTTACGCAGAATCGTCAGCCAGCTTAAACCGGCCTGCGCCCCTTCCAGACAGATACGCTCGAACAAGGCTGAATCACTACCTCGCAGCGGTACGCCCCATTCCTCGTCGTGATACTGAACATAGAGCGGTTCATTCAGATTAACCCAGCCGCAGCGTGTTATCATGATTTCGTTTCTGTATGATTTTGGAGTGGGAGGGTAAAAGCAAAGCAGGCTCCCGGCAGTGGGCCAGATGCCTCTACCCAGATGCGTTCGCCGTGTGCTTCCATCACCCGCTGGCAGAAGGTCAGCCCGATGCCGTTACCCTTCGTACCGCGCAGGGGTTGATTTTCCTTCACCTGCCAGAACTGGTCAAAGATACGATCGCGTTCCTTTTCCGGGATACCGGGGCCGCTGTCCGCCACCTGCACCAGTATCTTATGACCCGGATATTCAGGAATAACACGAATCTGAACGGGTTTGCCCTGTGGTGTATAACGCAGGGCATTATCCAATAGATTAATCAAAACACGCCGAATCTTATCCGCATCCACATCAACCGGAGGAAGATTACTCGGCACTTGAATCTCCACCGGAATTTGCGCTTTTTCCGCACTGGAGGCCAGCGTCTGCTTCGCCGCGTCAATCAACTCCGCAATCGACACAGCGCTGCGCGTCAGTTCCATTTTGCGGGTTTTACGTAGTTCCAACAGACTGTTCACCAGACCCATCAGCTTATCAGCACTCATCAGCGCCAGATTGATGGTCTGGGTCGCCACAGCCGCGCCACCTGGCTTATCCATGCTGTCCAGCGCGATGCGTAAGGCATCCGTCATCGAAGCCAGCGGACTGCGCAGATCATGAACCGCCATACTGGTGATTTCATCGCGGTAATTTTCCACTAATTTCTCATCGGTAATATCGCGCAGCACCAGCAGCCGCCCCATATTCTGATGATATTCATCACGCACAGGGGAACCGCTTTCGCGCACGAATAAAATCTGATTGGGCGGTATCTTACGGGTGAATTCGCGCTGCGTCGGGCCTTCTGGCTCAAGCCGCTGAATGCGTGCCAGCTTCACCAGTTCATCGCGCGGGTATCCGGCAGGGGTTTCCTCATTCGCTTCCGTATGGCGCAGCAGGACATCCACAAAGGGTTCTTCCAGATAATCGCCCAACGGAATGCCCATGAGATGCTGTGCCGCCGGGTTTACTTCTGCCAGCCTGCCGCGATTGTCCAGCAAGATAATGCCATCGCGCGTGGAGTCCAGGATGGCTTTCATGCGGTTGTTGCCTTCGCGGATTTGCTCATGCAGCTCCGCGTTTTCCAGATGTCCTGCCGCCTGACTCGCCAGCAGCGATAATGTGGTCGAATCGCGAGCTTCGAACTGCTGCTGCTCAGTAAAACCGATACACAGCACTTCCCTAACATGACCTTCGCGGACGATGGGCGTTGCCATCAGACTGGCAAAGGGGATGCTGCCATTCACCTGTCCAACATACTCCCGCGCGACATCTTCAACCATCAGCGTTTCGCCGCTGGTGGCGGCTTTTTGCACCATATCCTTCAGGATAGTCATCTGCTGTTGAATATGAGCGTTATCGGATTGATGAGACTGCATCATCAGGCTGAGTTCGCCGTTCAAGGGGTTGTAGTGGAACAGCGCCGCGCACTCCCCGTTCAGCATTTGCATGGTAGATTGCAGAACCGCATGAGCAACCGCATTGGTATCAACTGCACTGGACAGCACCAGCGAAAGTTCGCGCAGGCTGGTCAGCGTATCCACCTGATAACGCAGTTCTTCCAGCAGGCGCGTATTTTCGATGCTGATCATCGCGTGATTTCCCAGATTTTTGAGGAAATCAGCCTGACTGGTCGTAAAAAAGCGCTGGCGTTTGCTCTCGATATTCAGCACGCCTACCACTTCGCCATTCTTTTCCAGCGGTACAGCCAGTGATGACAAATAGATCACATCGGCGGGTGGCAGATAGTAGGGAATCTGGCTGTTATCCGGCGAGATAACCATCTGTCCGGTGCGGGCGACCTGTCCGATAATGCCCTCATTTTTCGACTGTGAGGAATCGTGCCGCGTGACTTTATCGCGTTCATACTGCTGCTCAATCACCCACAAATCGTCGGCTTCAGTCACCAGCGCCAGCGCGACCATATCCGCCTGAGTACTTTGGATTGCCGCTTCAAACACATCGCGGATGATGGTGCTGAAATCATGTGCACTGGAAATATCCTGAACGATGTCCTCAATGAGTGAAAGCTGTTGTAACTGTCGCTCCAGGGCTTCCCGTGTCTCGTTGTACACTTTCAGATTGTAAATCTGGGTGGAAATTTGATTGGCTGCGGCCTCGATTAATTCCATCTCATGCTGACTTAACGTGCGCGGTGTCGTTGACCCCAGGAAAATCACACCGAACAATTTCTGGTCAGCAACCATAGGAATCATAATCATCTTGACCAGATCATCGCGTTTCATGAAGCTTTTGAACTGTCCGGAAACCTCGCCGTCTCCCAGTTCGAAGGTCATGGAATGCGGCTCCGTCTGGTTACGCAGCACATGAACTTCGGGGAACTGCGGAATCATATAGGTCGGAGTATGCCGGTCATCATGCGGATTGTCTTCCAGAACACCCAGCAAGTGCAGGCGATTGGCCGTATTATCCAGCAGCGCAATCACCACTTTGTCAACTGCGGTCATCTGATGCAGTGTATCGGAGATTTCTGCCGCGACAGAATCCAATTCAAGACTGGAAGCCGAGATGCGCGACAGGTGTACCAGATGCGTCATCTCAAAAGTATGGAATTCCATCGCCGTCAGCAGTTGGATATTATCCATCGCTGCCGCAAGCTGGCTGGTCAGAATTTCCAATAGTTCGATCTCAGTCGGCTTATAACAGTGCGGCTGAATGTGATAAACTATCAGCATCCCAAGCGGGGCATTCTCAGAACCAATAGGAACCAGCGCGAAGGATCGTATTGCGCTGCCCTTGACCAACTCCGAACCAGCCGCATTGTCTACGACAACCGATTTGCGGGTCTGCTGAAGCGCTTCCAGCACCACTTCATTGACATTGTCATCGCCCGTCCTGGAAGCCAGTTTGAACTTCTGCTGTTCGTGCTGAAACTCAAAAATAGCTGCGCCATCCGCCTGAGCAATCATCGCAGCAGTCTGGGAAGCCGATGTAAGTGCAACTTCTCTATCGACATTAAACATCGATGTTTGCAGAGCGCGGCTCACCAGTCCCAGTTTTTGCAGCAAATCGGTACTGTCCCGGTAAGCACTGCGTCCGGAGAGCGCCAGATCAACCGTTTCATGATAACGAACGGCGTAGGCAGCAATCATGGCGATGATGATTGCCAGCACCCCCGTTCCGCTCCCGTAATAAATCAGCGGGAGAACAACCATCAATGGAGCCATCACTGATTCGGCAAGCAGTCGGGGTCGTTCTTCGGCGCTCCAGATTGGGCTAAAGGGGAGTTTGCGTAGAGAAGCGAACACTACATAGCGACACACCTGAAATATCACAAAATAGGTAAATAAAGCCGCAATCAATGCCAGCGCATTGTTGAACGCAACCTGCTTGAGCGGGACCTGACCATTCAGCAGCCCATAAACCAGCGCTGCCGCGATAATCGGCAGCAGCGTTAAAATGGGAGGGTCGAAAGCCACCCGCAGATGTTCCCGCCAGGATTGTCCCCGCTTGAAGCGCAGCCGGACGACAAAAACCAGTATCGAACCAACCACAATCAGGAGCAGGGCTGGAACCAGCCCTTCGGAAAGCCAGGTCGCCACCACCGCCAGATTGCGATAGCTGTACCAGAAGCGGCGGCCTTCCACATCATCAGGGTAGCTGTTCGTCACAAAGAAGGCCAGCCACAGCAGCCACGTAACCAGCATTCCGGAACGGCGGCTAAAATCGGGGGTAATCAGAATGAGCAGGATGATAGCGCTAATGGGAATGAGGAATACAAAAATCCCCGGTATTCGTTGAAAGCTGGGGGATGTTTGCAGGGAGGGCTTGTCGTCCGAAGGGGTTAGAGACATAACCTTAATTTAAATCATAGAAACGCTATTAACGTTGAATTAGTCTTGTTACAAGCACTCTTTCTCAACACTTCAACTATAGCATACAAACGAGTTTCTCACCATTAGTTTCGCTGTGGCATCGGGGTACTTGAGGGAAAACACACCAGAATGTACTGTGCAGCCGCCAAAGCCAGCAGCCACCAGAATAAGAAGGCGAAACGATCCCACAACGTTACAGCATCGCCGATCCCGAAAAAGGCATGTGCCAGCAAGCCAGCCGCGACAGATGCCGCGATAATCTGGACAGAACGCACACCGCTGCGATAGCCGCGCCACAGCATCCAACCTGCTGCGCCGTATAGCGCGATAAACAGCGCCAAACCCGGAATCCCCATATCAGTGCCGAATTGCAGGAATTCATCATGGGTATGCGGCAGAACAGGCTGTAGAAAAGTCGGCACAGGATAGACTGCGCGTACCCGATTATCCCGGAACATATTGAGTCCCACGCCCGTCAGCGGATAATCATGAATGATATGCAGGGCGCTGTTCCAGATGTCGAAACGGGCGCTCAGGCTGTCCTCATCACGACTAACTTGCTGATTCAAGTTAGCTGGATTGAACACATTCCGCATAATCATAATTTCCAGCACCGCTACCGCGATCAATCCTGCCCATGCCAGCCCACGCCAGCGCCAGCTTTTCATCACCAACGGGGTCATGAGTGCCAGCGCCAGCAGTGTTCCACCCAGCGCAAAGCGACTTTGCCCGAAAAACAACGCCGCGAACAGAAGCAGGAAGGTAATCGCACTGACCCATCGCCAGAGGTTACGAAATACAAAATTTCTTTGTAGGGACACGATATATCGTGTCCCTACAACAGGAGAATCAAAGGGCAGCAGCGCCACTCCCGCCAGCAGCGGTGTTAACCACGCCAGCGCCCCGGCGATTTCATTGGCATTGAAACCGCCTTCTGCCGCTGGAAACTGCGTAAAGCGCGGCAGCAGATTGATAATCGGCAGAAGTTGGTCGGATTTGCTGTTCCATTGACTGCCCGTCAGTGCCAGAAAAGCCACCAGCAGCCCCATCAACAGCGTCCCGATCAGCAGACCATCTAATTTGCCATGTACCCGCGCGTAATCGACAAAATACAGGCATAATGCCATACCCAGCAGGGGTCTGCCGAGCATAATCAAGCCGCGTGTATAGGGCGCGAAACGCATATTAAGCAGCGCCATTACGATAAAAATCAGGAATACAACATCGAGAGGGAAGCGTGTCCACAAGCGCTGATAGAGGATAAACCGCGCCACCATCGTGAGCGGGATACCCACCAGCAACCACATCCACGCATCGCGCTGCGGACTGGGATACCAGAAGGCAAACAGCATGAATGCCAGCCAGAAAGGTTCGAGGATCAGTATCCAGTGAGCAACAGTTTTGAGCAGGGAATGTGCAGCGGGAGCATGTATCTTGCCAGCTTCAAACGTCCTCACGAATCGTCACCTTATCCACAATACCCATGATTACCGCGCGTGCCGGGCCAGTACCGCGTTTGCCGATGATCTGCCGCGCACTGCTGCCTTCATCTATCACCAGCACCACATCGCCCACGCCCGCCTGCACGTCGTCCAGACAAATATCATAGGCTTCGGATTCGGTGCCGTCCAGATTCAAGCGTGACACCAGCATCAGTTTGTGCCCGTTGTAGAGCGAATGCTTGATGGTGCTGACCACTGTTCCCTTGACTCGTCCGATATACATAGGGTTATGCTTTCTTCTTGCGTCCGGGCTTCTTTGCGGCTTTGGGTTTCGCCTTCTTCACGCCATCCGCGAAAACCTTCCACTCGACACTATCCGCATCATACAACGGACGATCATCCACATCATCGACAATCCCGACCACCGCCGCATCCACGGGAACGAATTCCACTGGCAGCGCAAAGGCCGCTTCTTTGGAGGCGATCACAAATACCAGTTCGCCCTCGCCAGCCTGGCGTGTCGCATCCACCGCCACATAAGCCTCGCCATCCGCTTCACGCCGAACATTGAGCGGCTGAACGATGAGGAACTTCACCCCTTCCAGACCGCGATATTTCTGGCTGGCTACCAGATTGCCGATCACCCGCGCGAATTTCATTGTTTCTCCAAGAAAAAAAATCAGGTTATTAGTTGTTGGTTATTAGTTTTTAGTTCAAAAGACAAAGAAACCTATGTGGTGTAAATCTGGAAAGAGCCTACTCATCCACACAATACATCAATATGCGTGTATTTCCTGATTTTACTAACAACTAACCACTAATCACTAACAACTTCCTCACTCACCGCCGCCGTTCGTCCAGTTTCCCGGTACTGCGGGTCATCCACTGCTGGACAGCCGCCAGCGCTTCCGGCGTGCCAATCTTTTTAAGCATATCGGCTGCCGCGCGGGTGATATGTCCATCGCGGTGACGCAGCAGTTCGATCAGGCTGGTCACGGCGACACCGCCCATCGCCTCTAAGGCTCCGGCTGCGGCCTGTCGTACCACGTCATTTTTATCCAGCAGCGCCTCCACCAGACCGGGAACGGCTGTCGGTTCACGCATCCCGTACATAGCCTCCGCCGCACTGCGCCGCACTCGCCAATCTTCGTCCTGTAGCGCTTCATTCAAACCGGGCACAGCCGCCGCGCCAATTTTGCCGAGCGCACCAACGGCCTGCCAGCGAATGTTACTGTCGCTTTCTTTGGTCATGATGCGCAGCAGTTCCGGCACAGCCGCCGCGTCACCAATATCCCCCAGCGCTTTACAGGCCGCTGTCCGGATGCGCGGGTCTTCATCAGCCAGCGCATCCAGAAGGCCGGGAACCGCCGCCGGGTCTTTGTGATTGGTCTGTTTCGCCAGCAGGAAAGCAGCATCCACCCGCACATCACGCAGGGTATGCTGGACAGCGCCCACCAGCGCCGCGTAAGCCGCCGGATGATTCATCTGCGCCAGACTTTTCAGCGCCGAACGGCGTTCATCCGCGTTTGGACTGTCCAACGCTGCAACCGCTGTTTTGACTGCCGGAGGTGCATCCCGCGCGACAGCCACCGTATTCGGTTGATTTTCGCCCTGAAGTTCCCACAGCCGCCGGATGAGCTTATCCCAGGGTGGACGCGCCCGATCCGTGAAATCCAAATATTGCAGCATTTCCAACTGGGGATGCAGCTTTTCGGTGTGCTTCAACATGACCGGGATAACCTTGACACCCGCACCCTGAGCGAAAGCCCATTCATAGGTCACATATTCCGACTCTTTGGCCTCGGGCGAAATAATCAGGATCAGTGCGAAGGAATCCTTGATGGCGTAATTGATGGTTTCCCGCCAATTTTCACCCGCTCGGAGCTGCTCCGTATCAATCCACACTTTGAAACCAGCGGCCTCAAGCTGGCGAATCATCATCTCGCAGAATTCTTTTTCGCCGTGCTTGTAAGAAACGAAAATATGCTGATCCATGCTTGTCTCCTGCCGCTGTGATCAATTTTCACAAGGGTATGTGAATTATATCCCGAATTCAGTCTTTGCGTCGATTCGGCGGCAGGGGTAAATCATCGCTTACTTTCGTATTCATCAATCATGCGGCGAATTTCTTCCGGGGTAATATCCACACGCTCACTTTTGATATAAATGGCAATCAGGATTGTGTGGTCAGTGGTTCGGACGTAGTAAATCACACGATAGCCGCTGCTTTTACCCTTCGTCAAATCACTGCTTTTTATTCTGGCTTTATAGACGGTGTAGCCGGTACCAGGTATCTGGTCGCCGTGTGTTTCACCATTTTGCAGCCGTTGAATAAACGCTTCTACATCGTCAATTGCACGAGGATATTTTTTGTTGAGATGTTTCAGGTCTTTAGCGGCTGGTCGGGCGATCTCGACCTGAATAAGCGGTCTATTCATCGCTTTCGATAAAATCCCGCAGTTGAGAAGCGGGAATAGTGTCACCATTCATAGCCGCTGCCCATCCCTCACGAAATGAGTTAAGCAAATCTTCCTTCGTGAGTTCATCCTCCTCAACGAGTGAGAGCAAATATGCCGTAGGAGTCTCGAAGCCATGTAGTCGTGCCTGATTCTCAATACGCTCACGTTCTTCTGGGGTGACATCCATAGTTAGTATAACTTTGTCAGTCATTTACTTCCCTTACAACCCGCATTCCACGTTATTTACATTATACCTTTAATGAGAAGGGGGCGGGGCGATACAGACCAGTACACTCAAGCGCGATGTCCCTTTATTTTCTACTCCATGCGGCACACCCGCCGCTGCCCAGACCACTTCACCCGCAGATGCTTCGCGTACTTCATCACCAACGGTGAAATATCCTACGCCTTCCATCACCACATACACCTTATCCTGATCGCTGTGCTCGTGGACGGCCTGCACCTGCCCCGGTTCGAGACAGTTGATGCCGACCAGCATATGATCGCCCTGAAAGAACGTCCCTTTGTAGAATTTGTCGGCGCGTGAACCTACATGGTCACGAAAATCTGCAAAACTGCTCACAGCATTTTTTCCTTATTACTCAGCCATTATGCGAAAAGAAGTTTCCAGCTATCAGGATTGATGGAGAAATGGCTGCCGAAACGCGGCGGCTGCCGTGGGGGTGTGACGGCTGCCGTGGCTGCCATTCTCAAAAGTTATAGTGCAAACATTGCAGGTGGGGGGGATTGCTGCAATGTTTGCCGTTTGAACGTGATTTTTCCCCGTAAATTCATGTATTTTGTGTGCAATTCCACATTGCAAAGATTGCAAAGACTGCAAAATGGTGGCGGTTTTGCAAAATGCACTTTCATTAATCCATCCCACAACCCGAACAGTCATGGATACAGTAGCACAAGCTGGGATAAAAAGGGCTACCTTTTGGTAAACTTTTCGGTGTGAATATTCTAACGGGAAATCGTACTGCTTACTCATCAGGCAGCATGAGTTTAATCATCTCGTGGTAATCTTTCCGCCGCCGTGCCGAGAGCAGTGCGAGTTCATCTTCGGTGAAGTCTTCCACGAAATTTGGGAAAGGGTTATCAGTCAGACCCAATAAGTAATCAGTGCTGACGTTAAACAGTTTGGCAATTCGAGCCAGAACATCACCTGTCGCGTCATTTTCCCCGCGTTCGTAACGGGCAACCTGCGCTTCACCTATTTCAAGTATTTCAGCGAAACGCCTGCGACTGTAACCCGCGTCTTCCCGAAGCTGCCGTAATCGTTGACCCTGAATCATGAATCATCCAACTTATCTTAATGCATCCCCTTACGCAGATTAGTGCCTTTTACAGGGCGGTTCACGAACCGCCCCTACAGAAAATCTCGCGTGAGTGCGTAAGTAACATCAGTTAATGATAAGCAGATTGTAGATCATATATGGTAAACAGCATGTATCATATGGGATACGAATCTGATCGAAAACGAGTTGACAAGATCGAATTTTCAGCATACAATCGAACTAACTTGCTACACCGACAAGGTGCATTGATGAAAACTTATTTCAAACTCCTATTGATTAGCTTCACAACGGGGTCTCTTTTTGGCTGGAAAATGGCGAAAGATCAACAGCGTTTGGAGCAAGAAGCTCAATCACGGGCCTTTGCCAATGACCCGGAAGTGCAAGACATCATGGCGGAGTCACGCCGGATGCACAATGTTGACCGCTGGTTACGGGATTTAGACGAGGAGGAATCGTGAAAATAACGCTCAAAGTAGTGCTGCTGATATTGGGTATCGGTTTCGTCATTGGTTGGTGGATGGCACAGGAGCAGCAGCGTCAGAAAGAAAAAGTGGAGTCCGAAGCCTATGCCAATGACCCGGAATTGGTTGCTATCCGTAAAGAACGGGCGCGTGAAAATCAAATTGATCGCTGGCTGGATGATATGGAGGGTGAATAATGAAAACACTGCTGCGGGTTTTAGTCATTGGATTAGGGGCAGGAATTGTTATTGGATGGAAGCTGGCGCAGGAGCAGCAGCGTCAGAAGGAAAAAGCGGAAGCGGAAGCCTATGCTAATGATCCCGAACTCGTTGCTATTCGTGAGGAATGGGCGCGTGAAGATCAAATTGATCGGTGGATAGACGATATGGAGGATGAAAATGCGTAGCCGCTATTTCGTACGCGCGAAATCCGCCCTTCGTGGAATGCTAAAAACTGAAAAAGACCCCAAGAAACGCGATGATATTTATAGTATTCTCAAGGACATAGATCGCGGAATTTTCAGCTATGAAGAAGCCATCGAAGCCGCCAAAATGATTGGCGTTCGTAACCCAGCCTTCGATGGCGATTACATCGGCTGCCCCGAAGATGATTTTGACGACGACGAGGACGACGACAAGAAAAAGAAACGCCGTTAGCCCCCGGCTGAGGAAAAAGGCACAGTCAGCAGACTCGTAAACCAGCCATAAGCGACCATCTGTCCCACAAAAGTTGCGCCTGATAAAACGAGAGTGGCAACCATCCAAGCCAGTGTCGCGACACGAATACTCCCCGACGGGAAATTCTGGCTGGCAGCATCATCCCGTTTAGCCTTAACAACCCGTCCCAGCCGCCACGCGGTGTAGCGTCCCACCAGAACGATAGTTACACCAACCGTCACAATCAGCCCGATGAGTTGGAGGAAATTCTCCATATGGTAGCCCCCCAAGCCTCGATAGACACCCGACAATAACCCTATAATCATCGTGATGGCTATGAGAATAAGCACACTGATGCCGACAGTTTCCAGCGCCAGAAGGTCAACCCGCCAGCGTTCGCGCCAGATGCCATCCTCTGGCTGAAAATAACGGTAATACACACGTCGGAAAAACAGATAACCCAACACAACACCATATACCGCCCACCAGCCTGTGAATATCGACGCAACGCCAGCAGGGACGATCAGCGAGGCCAGCAGCGACCACAGCACCAGCCATATTTTCTGCGGCGCATCAGGTTGTTCATTGGCAAAAATCAGCGTCAGACTGACACCTGTCAGCGCCGTAATCGCTGCCACTACAGCCACCACCGGAAAATAATCGGTACGCATATCCGTCAGCCAGAGGACGATACCCACTGCCGCCACCACCATCAGGCCAAGACTGGTAAAAATCGCGTAACGACGTGCTCTATCGCGCGGGAGCAGATACACCCACAGACAGTACAGCAAAAATGCGTGCAGCAGCGCAAAGGGTGGCACAAACAGCGCGAAGGCCGTCACGCCCAGAATTTCCGCAGGTTCGGTAATGGTCAATGGCAGCGGATGAATCGTGTCGATGCCAGTTGAGGTAAGCTGCCAATCCACCAGCGTCCCGGCAGTAGTCAACCGCCCGACCAACACGCCCTCCGTTCCCATCGCGACATACAGCCTATCGCCCTGCAAACTCGCGCTCACATTACCATAGGGCAGGCGAAACTGCGAACCACTCAGCGTGCTGTCATCAAAAAAGAAAAAGCGGAATATCGGACGCGGAAATGACCAGATGGCTTTCCCATCCATGAGCAGTGATTCACCGCTCATAATGAAAGGTGGTGAATCAATGTGCGTACCCTGCGGATGCTGATCGGTTAATGACCAGTGCTGTCCATAATCACGGGTTTCATAATACACGTCCACAGCCGATGTCTCACTGGTCACATAAATAAAAGCGTGACCGGGTACATTCGCATCAACATCCACCCAGACAACATGCGGCGGATCAATGTAGGGTTCATCGCAGGCCAGCGCGGCTAAGATCAGCATGAGAATCGGGAGCATCCAGCGCCAGTTCGCGCGTTGTCGGGATTGTGTCATCGGGTCAATAGTTCCATCTGTGTTGTATTGCCTAAATTTGACCACAGAATACGTTCACTTCACCACCGCTCAGATCATCTATCCCACGCACCTGAGTGCTTGACGCGCATTTTGCCGTGTTTTCCTGTAGGCCATCGCTTTTCAGAATCCAACCAACAAGACATGAACAACAAACTGTGCAACTGCCGTGACCAGCGTAACCCAGACACTTACAGCCAACCACGAGATCATCTCCCCGCGAATTGCCAGATTGCAGTGTTGCAAATCCTCCCCATTGGCCTTATAGACCTGGCGTAGTCGATATTTCGCGTAACGCGGCAGAAGCACAAAGGCGATTACCAGACTTATCACCACACTCAAGTCTGCCGCCCGTTCAGAACTTCCACGCTGAAGGGTCACAAATGTCATGATGAACACAGCCATCATGATTCCAGCGACGACCAAAGTTTCAATCGTTAAGCGATCAACCAGCCAGCGCATTCGCCAATCATCTTCTTTAGGCTGGATGGTGTTCCAGAAAATGCGATGGAAGACCCAATAGCCAAGCACCAGCAGATACACGACCCACCAACCCGCATAAATCGCTATCACTCCAGCAGGCACAATTGCAGAAACCAGTGCTGCCGCGACAATCAACCAGCGCTTTTTAGGCACGTTGGTTTTCCCTCTAGCAAACCACAGCGTCAGAATCACACCTATCAGAATGACAATAACCGATATGGCTCCCACGACAGAATAAAAATCGGTACGCACATCGGTCAGCCAGATTCCTGTAGCGATAGCTCCGAGTATCGTCAGACCAAGTGAGGTGAAAATCGCATAAAGCTTGGCTTTTTCACGCGGCAGCACATACATCCACAGCCAATACAACAGCAAGCCATGAATAATCGGATATGGCGGCACCAGCAGAGCAGCAGCAGTGAATTCGAGCAGCCTTGTTGGATCAGTAACCGTCAATTTATCCGGCGAGAGCTTATCGATTCCGTTCGCTGTCACCTGCCAATCGGTCAGTGTACCATCCTTCAACCGCCCCACCAGCACGCCTTCTGTACCCATCGCCACATAAAGCCAATCCCCCTGTAAGGCAGCGCTCACGGTGTCGCCGTCATAAAAGAGTTTAAATTGGCACGAGTTAGTACCACAGGAACTTTCACTAATGAGGGAACGAAAGGTTGGACGTGGAAACGACCAGATAGCCTGATTATTCAGATACAGGGTTTCACCATAGGCGTTGATGTTCAAAACTGCTGGAGGGGCACTCGAAAATGTGTGAGTAGCCCTTGGCCGCCAGTGTTGACCGTAATCGACTGTTACATAAACAGCATCAAGCGGGATTGTCGAACTGACAACACGCGCAAAGGCATGACCGGGCATCTTGCTGTCGGCTTCGACCTGTGAGACATGGGGGTAATCGTAATACGGCCCCGGTTGACAGGCCAGCGCCGACAGAATCAGCATGAAAAGGGGAAGCATCCAGCGCCAGTTCGCGCGTCGTGCAGGTTGTGGGGTCATGTGATCAATTATCCATCACCATCGAATTTTCTGATTCGACCACACTATTCACCTGTTCCACCACCCTTTAGATCATCTACCTAACACACTTGAGTGCTTGACGATGATTTTACTCAGGACTTAGCACTCAACACTCAGCACTTGCTTTAGCAGCCCTGCTGGAATTTTTCCACGCCGAGCAGTGCCGCTGCTGCCTGATAGTGCGCCGTATAGGGCTTGCGATCTCCCAGCGGATTCGGAGTCATCTCGACCAGCATCCCGCCATCGTCGAAAGTTTCTATACGCGATGCGGCAATCGCTTTCAGATTCGCTTCGCCCAGTTTCGCTACCAATCGCGGACTGTAAAAGTTGTAATCATAGATTGTTGATATGCCGCTGTCGCCTTGCCCCGGCGCATCCAGCATTTGCGTATCCAGAGAAATCAGCCCATAGCCATAATCCGGCTTGAGCGCGGTGTAAATCGCTTCTCCGGCCTTGACCAGTTTGCCGAGATGCTGTGGCTTGGCACTGGCAGCCCGATCAACCGAGAGATACAAGCGCCGCCAATCTTTGCTAATCAGGCTCACCGTCAGTGCGAATCGATCTGCATCCTCGAAATTAACCCATACACTGCGCTGTCCCTTGCTTACCGCCATCTTCCAAGCCGATTCGGCTGATTCAATGCCTTCGTCCGCCAGATGAAAGCCACCTTCGATTACATTGGACAGCGCCCCCGACATGAGCGAAGGATCTTTCAGCGTCGCCTCGCTCTGAAAATCAAATACCAGATACACCAGTTGGTAGCACATAGAACTGCCTCTAAAACGTTATGAAATCTCGAATAGGGGCTAATTTTATCTTTTGTGGAGGATATAGCTATGCTGGTTGAAAGAATAATGTTTCGAATCGTTGAAGGTCTTGGTCAATAGAAGTTCGCAAGGCTTCGCTGATTGGAAAATCGAAACGGGCAGTTCGAAATATTTGATGGCTCCGAATATCCTCAGCCCAACTTTGGAACAAATCACGGCTCAAGTAGCGCCCCATAGCAGTAGAGAACGCTTCGTGTGATATTTGAGGATAAAATTCTCTCAACCACCAGGTCACAATTGCCAAGCGCCATTGGGGACTGTCGATTTTTATGAGGGATTCAACCCACGTATCCATTTCTGATGGATTTAAATACTTAAGACAAAAGTGCATCGGATAATAAAATTCGGCAAACATACCGGGTATTTCCATATTGGGCGAGTTCGTGAAATCCCAGATGTCATTAAACACCGGATTTTGCAGACTAGGAGAGTCTGGAGATTTGAGTCTAGGGTTATCACGAGACAACATCTGTGGAATGATGCGTGTGCCAAGCGTATAAACGACATCATCCCGAAATTCAGGATACTCATCTGCAATTTTCTGGGGATATATCATCATAAACGCCTGAAATGTATTAATCAGAGACGGATTCGAGCTATTGTCCTTATCCGAATGCATTAAAGTGATCGCATGAGGTAAAAGATACTTAAACCACTCTTTCCAAATACCCACGTACTCCACATTTGGAAAGCTCTCTATTCCTGACCAGATTTCAAAGAATACGCCCGACAAATCCTTCCCAGATATATCTTCCACTGCTTTCTCCCCAAGCCACTCTATAAATGTAACCTCACGCATAAACCAAGCATATGGCATCAATTCCGAAGGTTTAGGGAAGTGGTGCTTCATGCGTTCAATCGCAGCCTTATCGGGCGGCTGATAAGGAATTTTCCATACAAATGACATGGCGTTTCTCTGAGACTTGAATCAAAAAAGGCAAGACTA
>JBGAGR010000162.1:0-17885 GCA_044226645.1 Aggregatilineales bacterium | reverse complement strand
TCGCCCGTGACGCTTGATGATGCGGCATTTTGGGCAGCGGGGTTTCACAGATGTCGCTACACGCATAGTTATACCCTTTAGGTTTTCACAAGAATGAAGATTTTACCAGTTATTAAACAACCTGTCTACGGCGGGTTTTTATCATACTCGTAAACCGCCAAGACACCAAGAGCATTAAGATAAAACAATACGACGAATACCATCTTTGAGTGTCGGAACATTAAAATTCATAAGGAGCGCAAGTTTAAGCCCTGTTGCCTTAAGATAAGAAAGAGCCTGTGCTGTGTGAATGGGAGCAAGTTCTTCTACTGCTTTCAATTCAACAATCAGCCTGCGCTCAACCAGAATATCTAAACGTCCCTCGCCTACCTGATGTCCTTTATAGTTCACTGCAATCACATACTGACGATCAAAATGAATATTCCGCAAATTGAGTTCCAAACAGAGCGCATCTTCATAAACCGATTCCAGAAAACCCGGCCCTAAGGCTCGATGAACTTCAATCCCTGCACCAATTACTGCGTGAGCGAGTTGATCTAGTTGTTTATCCGGCTCTGCCATCGGATAACCTTTCTCGCTTTTCCTCTAATTTCTTGGTGTCTTGGCGGTTCAAAGTATTGTCAGTATGATCGGCTTGCCGTCTGTGATCGCGATGGTATGCTCGAAGTGGGCGCACAGGGAGCGATCTTTCGTTACGACTGTCCAACCATCGTTCAATTCTTCTGTCTCAGCCCGCCCCGCGATGACCATCGGCTCAATCGCGTAAGTCATACCCACTTGCAGCGGCGTATTTTTCCAGCCGCGCCGTTCCATCGCTCGTGACCACCAGTTCGGAACCTGTGGCTCCTCGTGCATCTCGCGTCCCACACCGTGCCCGGTATATTCACGCGCCACGCTGTAGCCCTGCTTGGCGACATAATTCTGCACCGCCAGCGCCACATCGCGCACCGTATTCGGCAGTACCGATTCCTCGATGCCCACATACAGCGCCCGTTCACAGACATCCAGCAAGCGCTGCACCGTCGCCGGGATTTCGCCTACCGCCATCGAAAAAGCGGCATCTCCCACAAAGCCCTGATACCGGCAGCCTACGTCCAGGCTGATAATATCGCCTTCCTTCAGGATGCGATCCGGGCGTGGAATCCCGTGTACCAGCTCTTCATTGATGGAAGCATTAATCGTCGCCGGATAATTCGGCGCGTTCCGCTTGGGATACCCCAGAAAAGTCGGGGTTGCCCCATGATCGAGTAACACGGTATGAGCGATTTTATCCAATTCCGCCGTACTGACACCGGGACGTACTGCTTCCCGCATGGCCCGATGCGCCAGAGCAACAATCCGCCCTGCCTCGCGCATGATGGCGATTTCGTCAGCCGTTTTCAGATGAATGTCGCTCATTTTGCCGAGTCAAGAATCCACTTAATATCATCGCTGACTTCAGGGATGCTCTTGGACGCATCTACCCGGCGCAGCAGCTTGCGCGATTCGTAGTATGGAACGAGTGCCTGCCGTGTCCGCAGATAATCGTCCAACCGTTTGATGATCGCATCCGCGCTGGCATCATCGGGTCGCCGCACCAGTTTTTCACCCGTCGTCTTCAGTGTTGCTTCCAAGCGCGGAGGATAGGCCTTGTCCGGCGCGTCCGCCCACTTCCACTCAATCGCTTCATTGTTGGAGTAGACATTGTAGCTCTCGCCGCTAGCGGATGTGACTCGCCCGAAGGCACGCCGAAACCCCTCATAGATATCGAGTTCCAGCAGCAGCACAGCTTTCAGCTTTTCGCCTTTGCTTTCCAGATAGGTATCGAGCCATTGAGCCTGCGGCAGCGTGCGTGGAAAACCGTCGAACAGCACGCCGTTTTTCGCGTCGTCCTGTTGCAACCGATCTTCAACCACTTTGCAGGTGACTTCATCGGAAATCAGCTTGCCTTCTGCCATGATTTGCTGGATTTGTTGAGCAAGCGCGTCTGTGCGGGTTTTCATCGCCCGGAACAGATCGCCCGTCGAGAGGTGGGGAATATTGCCGTAGTTCTGTCGTATGAACCCCGCCTGGACACCTTTGCCTGCGCCCTGCGGTCCCATCAAAAGTAAATACAATCCCATCGTAAAAAATTAAACCTCATTGGGAGGCATTTTGGTAGGGACACGATAAATCGTGTCCCCACAACGCCTGACTGCGTACTTAATTCATGAACCCTTCGTAGTTGCGCATCACCAACTGTGCCTCAATCTGGCGCATGGTATCAATCACCACGCCCACCACGATGATGAGACCGGAGCCAGTGATAACCAGCGCCGCATTATTGCCCGAAGCCGATCCGCTGATGGCTTCATTCGGGAAAATAACCCGGTTGAAGAAATCGACCAGACCGGGAACAATGGCGATGATTCCCAGGAACAACGCGCCCCAGAAGGTGATTCGCCGGACAACCCGCTGGATATATTCCTGCGTGCGTTTTCCGGGACGAATGCCGGGGATAAATCCACCGTTACGCTGCAATTGGTCGGAGAGATTCTGCTGCGCCACCATAATGTCGGTATAGACGAAGGTGAAACCCACCACCAGCAGGAAGAATGTCAGCCAGTAACCCAATCCCTGATGATTGCCAAACGTGCGCGTAATATCATCACGAACAGGCCCCGCCGGGAACAGATTGACCAGAATAGCAGGGAAGGTGATGATGGACTGGGCGAAAATCAGCGGGATCATACCCACCGCATTAACTTTCAGAGGAACATGGCTTGTGCCGCCGCCGTATTGTTTACGACCCCGCACGCGCTTGCCGTACTGCACCGGGATACGGCGCACACCGTCATAGATGTAAACGATAACCACCACGCTCACCAGCACAATCACAACGAACAGAACCAGATTGTAGATCGGCTGGGTGCTGCTGTTCAGGAGTTGTATCAAGGATGAAGGTGCTTGTGCCACAATACCCGCAAAAATGATGATGGAAAGCCCGTTGCCAATGCCCTGCTCGGTAATCAGTTCACCTAACCAGATGGCGAACATCGTACCAGCGGTCATCGTCGTGATAACCGCAATGGTTAGCAGTAAATTCGACCCGAAACCGGGGATGATTGGCTGACCACCCAACGTAGCGAAAATCTGCACCTGGCTGATCGCCTGCAAAATCGCCATCGGAATCGCCAGATAATAGGTATAACGATTAATTTTGTCCTGTCCACCCGGTTCCTTCTGGATGGCTTCCAGACGAGGCCACAGGGGCGTAATCAGTTGCAAAATAATCTGAGCCGTGATGTAAGGGTAAACCCCCATCGCCATCACGCTGAAGCGCCGTACCGCACCGCCTGACAGCAGGTTGAGCGTACCGATCAGACCGCCCGACTGGCTGTTCAATAATTGTGTCAGTGCGTTCTGGTCGACACCGATTACCGGAACATGTGCGCCGAACTGATAAATCACCAGAATCAGGCCGGTGATCAGCAGCTTGTTCCGTACATCGGGCAACCGCCACGCATTCCGAAACGCTTCGAATAACATACGGTAAATCCTCCACAAAAAGTAATGAGTGCCGGGGTCGCAGGGACACGAAACAAATCGTATCCCTAACGGTTCCTCAGGCACTCAATCATTGGAATACCATTTCATCTATCACTTAGCAGAAGTGAGTTTCGCCAGGTCTTCTTTTCGCATCTTGCGAACAGTGGCGTAAACGCCCTTGACCAGTAATTCTACTACCTCTGTGCTGCCACCAGCAGCCTTGATTTTCTCTTCGGCGCTTTTGGTGAAGCGGTGAGCATGAACCGTTACCTTACGGTTGATTTCGCCATTGCCCAGCACCGCTACCGGCTGAAGTGCATCGCGAATCAGCCCCAATTGTGCCATCAGTTCCGGATCAATCATATCCACATCGGCGAGTTCCACCACTCGTGCCAGCCGGTCCAGGCGAACTTCCTGGTACGGAATGCGGAAAATGTTGTTAAACCCGCGTTTGAACGGCAAACGACGAACCAACGGAAGCTGACCGCCTTCAAAGTAAGCGCCCTTCGGCTTACCGCCGCGTGAACCCTGTCCCTTGATACCGCGTCCGGCGTAACCACCCTGTCCGGCTGCCTGACCGCGTCCGACGCGCTTGCGTTTTTTCTTTGCCCCATCATCGGGCTTTAAATCGTGCAGCTTCATGCTTGAACTTCCTCCACACGCAGCAGGTGGCGGACTTTTTCAATCATCCCGCGTACCTGGGGCGTATCGTTCACCTCAACCGTATTGTTGAGTTTTTTCAAACCCAGTGAGCGCACGGTTGAACCCTGAGACTTCTCAAAGCCAATCGCGCTCTTTACCCAGGTAATGCGCAGTTTATTAGCCATTATTCTTCAGTCTCCGTTCCCAAATCGGCAGTAATGAATCGGGTTCTTTACCCCGAATCGCTGCCATTTCTTTCGGAGTGCGCAGTTGTTCCAGCGCGGCGAGGGTCGCCATCGTCACATTTAACAGATTCGGGCTGCCCTGGCTCTTGCTCAACACATCGTGAATGCCTGCCGCTTCCAGCACCGCACGCACACCACCGCCCGCGATAACACCTGTACCAGGAGCCGCCGGACGCAGCAGCACTTTTGCGCCACCGTATTCAGCCGTCACCATATGAGGAATGGACGTGCCGGTAATCGAAACCGTCGTCATATTCCGGCGTGCATGATCCGCACCCTTGCGAATGCTGTCCGGCACACCACGCGCCTTACCGATGCCGATACCGACGCGCCCTTTGTTGTCTCCCACAATCACAACTGTGCGGAAGGCAAAGCGGCGACCACCCTTGATAACTTTTGCTACGCGCTTAATATCGACAACGCGCTCATCAAGTTCTTCGCGATCTTCGTCCCGATCGCGACGCGGTTCCCGGTCACGACGCGGCTTGCTTTCTTTACCCTCGGCCTGCGGCTGGTCACCCGTGTTGGGGCCTGCTCCGCCGCCACGCCGTCTTTTCTTCTTTTCGGGCTGTTCTGCCATTTTATTGCTCCAACCTTAAAATTCCAAGCCGCCTTCACGAGCGCCTTCAGCCAGTGCGGCCACGCGGCCATGATATTGATAACCGCCCCGGTCAAACACGACTGTGTTCACACCCGCTGTTTTAGCGCGTTCAGCCAGCACTTTGCCAACAATCTTGGCAGCCTCAACCTTGTTCTTACCCTCGACCTGTTTGGCAACTTCCTTGTCAATGGTCGAGGCCGAAGCCAGTGTGCGTCCAGCCAGGTCATCAATCACCTGGGCGTAAATGTTGTCCAGGCTGCGGAACACGTTCAGGCGCGGGCGCTCTGGTGTACCACTGATCTGCCCACGAATGCGCGCACGACGGCGTTCGCGCGAAGCAGCTTTCTTTTGCGTAAATGTGGTCATTCTCTTAAACCTTCTACAAGCTGCCAGTAACCAGCTACCAGGATCCAGCATATAAGCTGGCAACTGGTAGCTGGCGGCTGGCGACTATTTACTTCGTCTTACCAGCTTTACCAGCCTTGCGGCGGATAACTTCATCGCTGTAACGCACACCCTTGCCCAGATACGGTTCCGGCGGACGCAGTTCGCGGATATTCGCCGCTACCTGTCCCACCACCTGCTTATCCACACCATCCACATGGATCAGTGTGCCTCTTTCTTCCGCTGCGAACGAAATCCCCGGCGGCGGATTCACCACGACTTCGTGCGAGTACCCCAGTTTCAGAACCAGGTCTTTACCGCGCACATCGCCGCTGTAGCCCACGCCTTCAATCTTCAGTGACTTGCGGAAGCCGCTCGACACGCCATGTACCATATTCGCCACCAACGCGCGAGTCAGGCCGTGCAGCGCACGATCATCCCGCTGGTCGGTATGGCGCTCAACATGCAGTTCGCCATTTTCACGTTTCACGCTGATACGGGGGTGAACGGTTAACTTCAGTTCGCCTTTCGGCCCCTTCACCGTAACGTCCTGACCATTGATCGTCACATCGGTCTTGGCTGGTACAGGAATGACTTTTTTACCTATACGAGACATCTCAAGTCCCTCCCTTTACCACACGTAACACAGCACTTCGCCGCCGACACCCTGTCGACGAGCCTGCTGTGCCGTCATCACACCCTTCGGTGTGGTCACGATGGCGATACCCATACCACTCATGACACGCGGCATCTCACGCCGTTGGCTGTAAATACGCCGTCCGGGCTTGCTGACACGCTCGATATGGGTGATAACCGGGCGGCGATCGCGTCGTGAACCATAATACTTCAGCGTAATATGAATCAACGAGGCGGGTTTTTCTTCGCCAACCACAAAATCTTCGATGTAGCCTTCATCCTTCAGGATGCGGGCAATTTCCACCTTCAGTTTCGAATTAGGAATCTCTACGGTGGCTTTTCCCACCATCAGGGCATTCCGAATCCGGGTAAGCATATCTCCAACAGGATCGCTAATCATGCGTTCCCCCCTACCAACTGGACTTCACAACGCCAGGGATTTTCCCCTGGAGTGCCATCTCACGGAAATGGATACGGCACAGACCGAATCGACCAATGTACGCGCGCGGGCGACCACAAATTTTGCCAGAGTTCGGATCAACGAATTGGCAGCGATTGCGAACGCGGACCTTGAACTTGCGCCGGGTTTCACGGGCGACCATAGATTTTTTTGCCATAGACGTTTACCCCTAATTCTTCTGGAAAGGCATTCCGAGCAGGGCCAACAAACGGCGGCCTTCTTCATCACTCTGAGCAGTCGTGACAATCGTGATTTCCATGCCACGCACTTTGTCGATTTTGTCGTACTGAATCTCCGCGAACATCAACTGTTCGCGTAAACCGACTGTGTAATTACCACGTCCATCCAGCTTGGCTGGAACCCCCCGGAAATCGCGCACGCGGGGAAGGGCGATATTAATCAGCCGATCCAGCATCGACCACATCCGTTCACCGCGCAGGGTCACCTTGACACCAATGGCCCGGTCTTCACGCAGTTTAAAGGTCGCGATACTTTTCTTCGATTTGGTAATCACCGGCTGCTGACCGGTAATGATGCGCACATCTTCCACCGCGCCATCCAACAGCTTGGGATTTTCATTCGCTTCACCCAAACCGATGTTGACCACCAGTTTCTCGATACGCGGCACCTGCATAACACTGCTGTATTTGAATTCATCCATCAGCGCAGGGACAATTTCGTCCTTATATCGCGCTTTTAAAATCGGTGTAACCATTATTCACTCGCTCCTGTTAGTCGATATTCGCGTCGCACTTCTTGCAGAAGCGAACTTTACGACCATCATCCAGATACCGGAAGCCCACCCGCACAGCCTTGTCGCACTTGGGGCACACCAGCATCACGTTTGAGGCGTGAATCGGCGCGTTGAACTCCACGATCTGAGCCGGAACTTGCTGGTTGCCGACCTGCTTAGCCTTTTCGTGCTTCTTGCCGACATTGACCCCGTTCACCACGACCCGGTTTACTTTGGTCATCACGGAGACCACATCCCCGCGCTCTCCCAGGTCTTTTCCGGCGATCACCTCAACCTGATCGCCCTTCTTAATCCGTCGCATAATCTAATCCTCTATCTCCGTAAGGACGCGCAGCGTGTCCGTACTACAGTGTCTCTGGCGCGAGCGACACGATTTTCAGGAAACCCTTATCGCGAAGTTCGCGCGCGACTGGCCCGAATACACGAGTCCCGCGCGGGTTCTGCAAATCCTCAGCCAGCAGAACAACGGCATTGTCATCAAACTTGATGTACGATCCGTCGCCCCGGCGATATTCCTTCGCCACACGCACGATAACGGCCTTGACCACTTCACTCTTCTTGACATTGCCGTCGGTTGCTGCCGATTTCACGGTTGCCACCACAATGTCACCGATGCTGCCGTATCTGCGGCGCGAACCGCCCAACACGCGAATGACCAGAACTTCCTTCGCGCCACTGTTGTCGGCGACGACCAAACGTGATTCATTCTGAATCATGATGCCGACTCCTCAGTGCTGCCTGCTTCCGCTTGCGGTTCGATTTCCACTTCACCGACAATCGGTTCCAGAACACGCCCACCGGGGCCTTCCAGCACTTTTTCCACAACCCAGCGCTTGTTCTTGCTTATGGGTTTACTTTCCACCACCTGCACCAGTGAACCCGCCTCAACAGCGTTGCTCTCGTCATGTGCCATTACCTTCTTGGTGGTGCGAACGACCTTCTTATAAACACGATGCATCTTGCGCCGCTCGATCTCGACCACGACGGTTTTATCCATCTTGTCGCTAACCACGCGGCCAATCAGCCGGTGCCGACTGTTAGCCATTGCTCCCCTCCTTACCGGCCAATTCCTTCGCCAGTTGCTTCTGCCGCAAGATAGTCTTGAGACGGGCAACATCACGGCGTGTGCGAACTGGCATGTTGGTATCCTCAAGCTGCCCCGAAGCCTTCTGGAAGCGGTAATTAAACAATGCTTCCTTCTGGTCTTCCAGGGCGTTGAGGATTTCTTCCTCGGTCATTTCACGAATTTCTCTTGATTTCATGACTCGAACTTGATCTCCTGCCCTGAAATTGGATCGAAGCGCTTGACAAACTTGGTGCGGATCGGCAGTTTAAAGGCTGCCAGCCGCAGCGCCTCACGAGCTTCTTCTTCCGAGATGCCGCCCATTTCAAACAGGACGCGCCCCGGCAAAATCACACAGACATAATATTCCACCGCACCCTTGCCGCTGCCCATACGGGTTTCAGCCGCCTTTTGCGTATAAGGCTTGTCGGGGAACACCCGAATCCACACCTTACCACGCCGTTTGGTGAAACGTACCATCGCTTTACGAGCCGCTTCGATCTGGCGTGCAGTCAACCAGATTGGCTCCATCGCCTGCAAACCGTATTCGCCGAAGGTGACAACATTGCCGCGTGCGGCCTTGCCCTTCAAACGTCCACGCATCTGCTTGCGATACTTCATTCGTTTTGGCATTAACATACTTCAATAGTCCTTCGCTCGCCTGAGTTTCGTTCGCGAGTTTCTAGTTCTTAGTTTTTGGTTTTTAGTTTTTCCGAACTAACAACTAATCACTAACCACTAATAACCCACTCACGGCATCACGTAAACGTCTTTCTTCGGTTCCGGCTTGTCTTCGACTTTCGCCAGAACTTGCCCCTTATAAATCCAGACCTTCACGCCGATGCGTCCAAAGGTGGTCAGGGCTTCCGCTGTACCATAATCAATTTCCGCACGCAGCGATGAACGCGGCACACGGCCTTCACTGGCCCACTCGCGGCGAGCCATATCCGCTCCCGCCAGACGACCACTGACCTCAATCTTGATGCCCTGCGCGCCCTGACGCATGGCCTGGCTGATGGCGCGTTTCATCGCGCGGCTGTGACCAATCCGGCGTTCCAACTGGTCAACAATATTTTCTGCCACCAGTGTCGAGTCCAGATCGGGTTTCTCGATTTCGGTGACTTCTACCTTGACCTTCTTTTCGGTCAGTTCTTCCAGACCGGTTCGCAGGTCTTTCACCGCTTCACCCTTGCGTCCGATCAGAATACCGGGGCGGGCAGTGTGGATATTCACCAGCAGTTGGTTGGGATAGCGCTCAATTTCGATACGGGAAACACCAGCACGCTTGCCAATCCGCTTAACAAAACGGCGAATCTTGAAGTCTTCTTGCAGAAGCTCTTTGTACTTTTCGCCTTCAGCGTACCACCGGGCATCCCAATCACGGGTAATCTTAAGGCGGAAACCAATTGGATGTACTTTACGACCCATAAATCATTACCCTTCTCGCTCTTCCAAAACCACTGTCAAATGCGAGGTACGGTGAACACGCGGCTTATAACGACCACGCGCGCCCGCTTTCATACGCTTCAGGCGAGGGCCGTCACCGGCGTAAATCGCCGCGACAACCAGATCATCACCATTCAGATCATAATTGTTCTCAGCATTCGCAATGGCGGACTTCACTGCCTTGCCTACAAATTCTGCACCCTTCTTGGGCATGAATTGCAGGATCGTAACAGCCTGTCTAGCGTTCTTCCCACGTACCTGATCGATCACCAGCCGCAGTTTTTGGGGCGAAATCGACAGATAGCTGCTTGTTGCCTTAACTTGCATCTCGGCCTCTCCTGTTTACTTCTTGGCCGGCGCAGGAGGTGGCGCGCCGCCAGTAGTCTTCTTCTCAACCAGGTGACCGCGATAGGTGCGCGTGGGCGCGAATTCGCCCAGCTTGTGCCCGACCATATTCTCGGTGATATAGATCGGCACATGGCGGCGACCATCATGCACGGCAATCGTATGTCCGACCATCTGCGGGAATATCGTGCTGGCACGGCTCCAGGTGCGGACGACCACCTTCTTGTTTTCCATGTTCAGCTTATCAATTTTCTTGAGAAGCTTGGCCTGTACGAAAGGCCCTTTTTTCAATGAACGTGACATAACTTCCTCAGCTTTCGGCTCTCAGCCTCCAGCCTTCAGCGACCAAAAGTTTGATCGCTGATCGCTGAGGGCTGAACGCTTATTAACGTTTCTTGCTGCGCCGGCGGACGATGAAGCGATCGGTGCGGCGGTTAACACGGGTACGTTTACCCAGTGCTGGTTTACCCCAGGGAGTCTTCGGCCCCGGCATACCAATCGGTGAACGACCTTCACCACCACCATGCGGATGGCTGGCGGGATCCATCGCGCTGCCGCGTACTGTCGGGCGGATACCCAACCAGCGTGAGCGTCCGGCCTTACCGAGCTTCACATTGCTGTGATCGGTATTACCCACCTGACCGATAGTCGCCATACAGCGCTCGCTGATTAAGCGCACTTCGCCGCTGGGCATACGCACCTGAGCATACGCGCCTTCTTTCGCCAGAAGCTGCGCCGAGCTTCCCGCCGAGCGCACCAACTGTCCACCCTTACCCGGCAGCATCTCGATATTGTGAATCAGCGTACCAACCGGAATATCATGGATCGGCAGGGCATCACCCGTGCGGAGCTGGGTCAGCTCACCATTGGCGACACGATCCCCCACCTTCAACCCCAGTGGGGCGATGATGTAGCGGCGTTCGCTGTCTTCATATTCCAGCAGCGCAATGCGTGCCGTGCGATTCGGATCATACTCAATCGAAATCACCTGAGCGGCGCTATCGAACTTATCGCGCTTAAAGTCGATGATACGATAACGGCGCTTGTGTCCGCCGCCCCGGTGACGTACCGTAACACGTCCACTATGGTTGCGTCCGCCGTGCTTGCGCAGCGCTTCAGTCAATGACCGTTGCGGTTTCGATGTCGTAATTTCTTCAAAACTGTGGCCCGTCATTCCTCGGCGGCTGGCCGAGGTGGGCTTGTAAACTTTTACAGCCATACTTATCCCTACAGGTTGAATAACTCAATCGTCTGGTCGGCGGGCAGTGTCACAACAGCTTTCTTCCACTGGCGTGAACGCAGATACCAGTTGCGTCCCCGCCGCCCACGCTTGGCAGGCATAACCATTGTGCGCACCTTCAACACATCCACTTCAAAGATCACTTCAATCGCTTCTTTGATCTGGAGTTTGTTGGCATCCGGCGCGACCTCAAAGACATAGTGATTGAGTTCGTCGGATTGAATGGCCGACTTTTCAGTGACCACTGGACGGCGTACCACGTCGTATAGATGAAGTTCTGCCATGTTGAGCTACTCCTGTCCCCATAGCGACTTGATAATCTCAAGTGCATCCAGCGGTACAACGACCTTGTCATATTGCAGCAGGTCACGCATATTCAGGTAATTCACCCGCAGATAATGCGCTGCATCGAGATTCATAATGCTGCGTTCGACATTTTCATTGCGTTCCGCCAGCAGCACCAGTGCCGAACGATCAGCACCCGCCACCGCGTTCAGAATCTGCTGCATATCCTTGCTCTTCGGTGCGTCCAGCATCACCCGATCCACGAAAACCAATTGGTCATCACGGAGCAGGGCGCTCAACAGGCAGCGGATAGCCTGCTGACGCATTTTGCGCGGCATGTCCTTGGTATACTTGTGAGGGATTGGCCCTTTCGGACGACCACCACCCACAAACTGTGTCGCACTTCTGGCACCGTGACGTGCACGGCCTGTGCCCTTCTGACGATACCACTTGGCTGTCGTGCGGTTTACTTCACCGCGCCGTTGAACCTTGTGCGTCCCCAGACGTGCATTCGCCATCTGGCGAACATATGCCTGGTGCATCAGACCGGTATTAATTTCGACTTCAAAAATATCGGCGGGCAGGTCAATGGTTTGAACCTGCTTACCGTTTGAATCCACAACTGGGACTTTCATAACCAATCACTCCTCTTGCCCGGTGCTATCTGCGACGTGGACGCGCCGGTTTAATCACGACGATACCGCCGTTCACGCCGGGAACTGAACCTCTGACGGCGAGAATATTGCGCTCCGCATCGACCACGACGACTTCGAGGTTTTCAGTCGTCACGCGCTCATCGCCCATATGACCGGGTCCGCGATGGCCTTTTAAGGTACGGCCTGGGAAGGTGTTGGCACCGGCAGAACCAGGAGCGCGAGTACGGTCAGATGCACCGTGTGTCGTCGGCTGGCGGTTGAAATTGTGCCGCTTGATGCCGCCCGCGAAACCCTTACCCTTGCTCTGTCCGATCACATCTACCCGTTCGCCTTTAGCGAATACGGTTGCCTTAATTTCCTGACCTTCAGCCACATCGACTTCGCCGTTCCGAATACGGAACTCACGCAGGTAACGCAGCGCGGGCAGGTTATTGCGCTTCAAATGTCCGAGTTCGCCTTTGGTCAGACGAGCCGGTTTTGTTTCGCTGAAACCCAGTTGTATACCCACATAACCATCTTTGTCCGCGGTGCGAACCTGGGTTACATAGCACGGGCCAGCCTGGATGACCGTCACCGGAATTACATTTCCGTTGTCATCAAAAATCTGGGTCATACCCACTTTTTTACCGATAATGCCCTTCATGACATCGCCCCTTACTTAACCACAATGTCCACGCCCGCTGGCAGATTCAAGCGCATCAGCGCATCAATCGTCTTGCTGTCCGGGTCGAGGACATCAATCAGCCGTTTGTGGGTGCGAATTTCAAAATGCTCTTGTGCGTCTTTGTCAATGAATGGGCTGCGTCGCACTGTAAACCGCTCAATGCGGGTCGGCAGTGGCACAGGACCAACGACACGTGCGCCCGTGCGCTCCGCCGTCTCGACAATCCGTTGTACCGATTGATCGAGAACGCGGTGGTCATAGGCCTTCAGCCAAATTCGGATTTTGTTTCTAACCATGATTGCCTCTATTCGGGCTGGTTGTTGTGCTGTAGGGGCGCAGGATACTGCACCCCCACAACATCATTGCAACCTGTGTTGTTCGCCGCGTATTATTCGAGAATTTCAGTGATAACGCCTGCGCCGACGGTCAGACCGCCTTCACGGATGGCGAACTTTGAACCTTTTTCCAGCGCAACCGGGATAATCAGTTCCACCAGCAGGTTCACATTGTCACCGGGCATAACCATTTCCACGCCTTCCGGCAGGGTGATCGTTCCGGTCACATCCATCGTGCGGATGTAGAACTGAGGACGGTAGCCGGGGAAGAACGCCTTGTGACGGCCTCCCTCTTCCTTCTTCAGCACGTACACTTCGCTCATGAATTTCTTGTGCGGGGTGATGCTGTTGGGCTTCGCCAGAACCATACCGCGTTCAATGTCTTCACGTTCGATACCGCGCAGGAGGATACCCGCGTTGTCGCCAGCGGTGGCGGCATCCAGTTCCTTGTGGAACATTTCGATACCGGTCACAACGCTCTTGCGAACTTCGTCACGCAGACCGATGATGGCGATTTCCTCGCCCTTCAGCAGCTTGCCGCGTTCCACACGTCCGGTCACAACCGTACCACGACCCTTGATCGAGAACACATCTTCAACCGGCATCAGGAAGGGTTTTTCAACATCACGAACGGGAGTGGGAATCCACTCGTCAACCGTGTCCATCAGCTTCAGAATCGGCTGATATTCAGCAGCATCCGGGTCTTCGCTGGCGGATTCGTTGGCGAGCATCGCTGAACCACGTACAACGGGTGTTTCCGCCGGGAACTGGTAGCTGCTCAGCAGTTCCGAAAGTTCCAGTTCGACCAGTTCCAGCAGTTCCGGATCATCCATCTGGTCAATCTTGTTCAGGAACACGACCATCGCAGGCACTTCCACCTGGCGAGCCAGCAGAACGTGTTCGCGGGTCTGGGGCATCGGGCCGTCTGGAGCGCTCACGACCAGGATTGCGCCATCCATCTGCGCCGCACCGGTGATCATATTCTTGATATAGTCACGGTGGCCGGGGCAGTCTACGTGCGCATAGTGGCGCTTGTCGGTCTCGTATTCGACGTGACGGATGTTAATCGTGATACCGCGCTGTTTTTCTTCCGGCGCATTATCGATTTCGTCATAGCGCATCCGCTCGGCTTTACCCTTCAGCGCCAGCACCTTGGTGATAGCGGCAGTCAGAGTTGTCTTGCCGTGATCGACGTGACCGATGGTTCCGATATTAACGTGCGGCTTGGTACGTTCGAACTTTGTCATTGTTCACTAATCCTTTTCTGCGTTTTCCTTAAACACTTGCGTGCTTAGCGATACAGTCACCTGCATCTTTACCGAAATACATTTACAAGAGGCTTGTGCTAACCGTTTCAGCAGTTAGCACAGAACACTCGGAATTTGTTTACCGTCCGCCCTTGATCACTTCTTCAGCGATGTGGCTCGGTGCCGTAGCGTACTTATCGAATTCCATGCTGAAGCTGCCGCGTCCCTGTGTCATATTACGCAGGTTGGTCGCGTAGCCGAACATTTCACCCAGCGGAACATTCGCGCGGATAGAGGTCGCTCCACCGCCGCGTGGTTCCATGCCGTGAATAATCCCGCGTCGTGCGGAAAGATCACCGACGATAGTTCCGGTGTAATCGTCCGGCACGGAAACTTCCACTTTCATGGTCGGTTCCAGCAGCACCGGGCCGGCTTTCTGAACGCCTTCCTTCAGACACATCGAGCCAGCCACCTTGAAGGCCATTTCGCTCGAGTCAACATCATGGAACGCGCCATCAACCAGCTTGGCACGGATACCCACTACAGGATAACCCGCCAGCACACCGCCCTGCATGGCATCTTTCGCGCCATTGAAGCTCGGCTTGATGAATTCCTTGGGGATCGTACCGCCGCGAATAGCATCCTCGAAAACCGAGTCTTCGCCCGGCGGGAGGGCTGCACGTTCTTCATCGGTCAGCGGCTCGAACTCGAATACCACACGGGCATACTGACCCGAACCACCTGTCTGACGTTTAAAGGTGGTGTCGATCTTGACATGCTTGGTGATGGTTTCGCGATACGCGACACGGGGGCGACCAACATTCGCCTGTACACCGAATTCACGCATCATACGGTCAACCAGAATTTCCAGATGAAGCTCACCCATACCCTTGATCTTGGTCTGACCGAGTTTGTCGTCAACTTCGATCTTAAAGGTGGGGTCTTCTTCCGCCAAACGCCGCAGCGCGATACCCATCTTATCCTGGTCAGCCTTGCTGTTCGGTTCAATCGAAAGTTCGATAACCGGCTCAGGGAAGCTGATCTTTTCCAGCACAATCGGCTTATCCGGGTCACACAGCGTATCGCCAGTGAAAGTATCTTTCAAACCCAGAATAGCGGCGATGTCACCAGCCTGAACTTCTTCCACGTCCTCGCGCTTGTCCGCAAACATACGCACGATACGACCGATGCGCTCACGCTCATTCTTGGTGCTGTTCAGCAGACCTGTGCCTGCCTTGACCACACCCGAATAAACACGGAAGAAGGCCAACCGTCCTACATACGGATCGGTGATGATCTTAAAGACCAGCGCCGTTGTCGGTTCATCGTTATCCGGGCCGCGCGACAGAATTTCATCGGTCTTGGGATGATGACCCGTCACGGGCGGGACATCCAGCGGAGAGGGCAGTAACGCGACCACCATATCCAGCATGGTTTGAACGCCCTTGTTCTTCAGCGCCGAACCGCACAGTACGGGGTGAATCTTGCCGCTGATCGTTCCAGCGCGCATCGCCCCCATCAGCTCTTCGTTAGTGATGGCTTCTTCCATCAGGTACTTCTCGGTCAGGAAGTCATCGCTCTCAGAAACGCGCTCGACCATTTCCAGGCGACGGGTTTCAGCCTGTTCACGATACGCTTCCGGGATCGGATGACGGGAAATTTCGTTACCCATGTCACCTTCAAAGGTGATGAGTTCCATCGTTATCAGGTCGATGATCCCGGCAAATTCCGGTCCCTCACCGTAAGGGATCTGGATCACAACCGGGTTGCCACCCAGCCGCTCAACAATCATATCCACGCAGCGCTGGAAATTCGCGCCGACGCGATCCATCTTGTTGACGAAGCACATACGCGGGACATTGTAGGTATTCGCCTGCCGCCAGACCGTTTCGGACTGCGGTTCCACACCTGCCACGCCATCGAACACCACCACGCCGCCATCCAGCACGCGCAGACTGCGCTGCACTTCAGCAGTAAAGTCTACGTGTCCGGGGGTGTCAATAACGTTGATTTGATACCCATTCCATTCAGCCGAAATCGCCGCCGCAGTAATGGTGATACCGCGCTCGCGTTCCTGCTCCATATAATCCGTCGTGGCTGAACCGTCATGCACTTCACCAATACGGTGAATCATGCCGGTGTAATACAGTACACGTTCGGTTGTGGTGGTCTTACCGGCATCAATATGCGCGATGATACCGATATTGCGCACCTTATTCAGATCAAGTTTCGGGCCCTTAGTAGCAGTCATTTTTCTCTCAAACCATCACCCATTTACCCGTCTGTTACTCTATGAACAGCGGGAAAGGGTTTCTTCTTATCGGAAATGAGCAAACGCGCGGTTTGCTTCAGCCATGCGATGGGTGTCATCCTTCTTCTTGATGGAAGCACCCTGCCCACTTGCGGCATCCAACAGTTCGGAGGACAATTTTTCCGCCATATTCTTGCCGCCGCGCGAGCGAGAATTCTCCAGCAACCAACGCATTGCCAGCGATGTACCGCGAATATGCGGCACTTCCACTGGAACCTGATAAGTCGAACCGCCCACGCGCATTGGCTTCACCTCAACGGCGGGAGTCACATTGCGGAGCGCCTGCTCAAAAATTTCAATCGGACTGCGCTTGGCACGTTCTTCAACAATGTCCAGCGCCGTATACATAATCGCCAATGCTGTGCTGCGTTTGCCGCCGTGCATCATACGATTGACGAACATGGTGATATAGACGTTATTAAACTTCTTATCGGGAGCCACGCGCCGTTTCGGTGGACTGTTTCTTCTCGACATAATCCGTAAACCTCGCCTTTACTTCTTACCAGCCGCAGCGCCAGCCTTGGGACGCTTCGCGCCGTATTTGCTTCGTCCCTGCTCACGGTTCTTGACACCATCGGTGTCCAGCGTTCCGCGCACGATGTGATAACGGACACCCGGCAGGTCTTTAACACGACCACCGCGCACCAGCACCACACTGTGTTCCTGCAAGCTGTGACCTTCGCCCGGAATATACGCCGTGACTTCGATCTGGTTGGTTAAACGGACACGGGCGACCTTGCGCAGCGCCGAATTGGGTTTCTTCGGGGTCATGGTCTTGACGACAGTGCAAACCCCACGCTTTTGTGGCGAACCCTTACGGCGACGTGTACGTTTTTGACTATAGGCGTTGAGCGTATACTGCAACGCAGGTGCTTTGGACTTGCTCTTTTTCGGCTGACGGCCCTTCCGCACCAACTGATTAATGGTTGGCATTCTCTTTTTTGCTCCACTCAATAAACCCGTTTTGGGCAAGCAAACGGGCGTACTTCAACCCTGAACGCCCGTATACTTCTTCCGAAAGCGAGCCATCCCGCACCGCGGAACGCTTTCGCCAACATATACTT
>JBGAGR010000161.1:0-18042 GCA_044226645.1 Aggregatilineales bacterium | reverse complement strand
TTTAGCAAAAAGAGCAGTTAGATTTTCTTGCTCACGGTAAAACGCAGCGGTATGCCCATGAGCAGGCGGGTCTGTGCCTGGATGGTGGGCAGCGCCACGAAAATAAGCGTCAGAATTGGGAGCAGGGGAAAGCTCAATAGGGTGAGAAAACGCTCACTGATGGTTTGGCGATGGGTACGTGGCGGACGCACACTCACATCCTGATACCAGAAAACGATACCCAGAATGGAAACGAGCATGAAGGAGATTTGCAGCAGAACGTAGGAAGGATTACTAAGTCCTTCCTGTAAGACTTGTCCCAACAATGGTGGATTGAACAGGAAAGGGAGCTGTGCGCCCGCTGTCAGAATGACCCAACCCGCCCCGGCCAGCAAAATGTCATGCGCGACTCGGAAGAGGATTTTGAAAGATGTGTTGAACTCGACTTCGGGGTGTTCCAGCATTTTGGCGACAATATAGCCAACCTCTTTGCTTCCCCAGGCATGACGCAGCGTTTGCTGATAGCGATTCTTGATAGCCTGCCACAGATTTTCTCCGGTCACAGCCGTTGCTGAAAAAGGGAGAAAAATACGATCCAGTACAACATCGCCTTCACGGACGAAATAGGCTTTGATGAACATATGCCATTCATCGGCGATGACATCTGAGTCCCAATAGCCGCTGCTGTCGAGCAGTTTGAGACTCAGCGAATAGGACGACATGGGCATGGGTATCCACCAGGGAGCGGCGAGATATGCTAACTCAAAGGCTGTAGAATAAGCATTCACAATGCGCAGCAGCGGGTTAATGTCCCAGATGTTGGTGTGATAACGGATAGGCGCTTGCCAGAAACGCAGTGAGCGTTCCGGAGTGATCCCGAACCAATAGGTAAGGGCGTAAAAGTGTTGAGGATGCCAGAGCGTATCAGCATCCTGAGTCGTTACGACGATGTGGTCGATATTGTAGCCCATCTGGTCAACCAGTTTGCGTTTTGCCCAACGGCTTGCCCAGGCCTGGTTGGCTGATTTGCACTGCATTTCTCCCGGAAGGCCGCGCGGATGAACCGTATAAAACAGGTTGGCGAAACAAGGTTCGTACAGTTTTTGCAATTGTTCGGCTTTTTCGACACAGCCCTCTTCCCCGGCTTCCATCGCCAGCACAACGGTTATACGCTGTTTAGCCTGGTACTGTGCTGCGAGGTTGTCTAAGGTGCGCGTCAGGATTTCGATGGGTTCTTTATAGTTAGGGATAATGATAATGTGATGTATGTCATCCCATTCAAGTGCATTTTCTCCTGCTTCCTGCCGATAACGTTCGCGCCAATCGGTTGCTTCCCAGGCTTTGATTTTTCGCAGACCCATGACATTGGCAATACCGGCGAATAGGAACCGGACGGCTGAGTAAAAACCCAGCAGTGCCGCGACGAGCAGCAGTGCGCGAGGGAATGCGATGGCACTGGCAATCGAGAAAAGTAGCGCGACCCATGCCATACAACCGGGAATACCATCTAATGAGCGTTCGGGAATCGCAGGGGGAGGGGTTCCTGCCCATACTGAGCGCCCAACCCCGATTTGTACATTGTTACGACGACCACCAGTGGATTGATAGGGCACAGTTGCTTCCAATAAGCTGAGATCCGGAATGGCATAAGAATAGCATATCCGCAGCGGGATGTGTATCCAGTGCTGCCTGAGGCTTATTGCGAAGCACTCGGTTATGGTACAATAAGCTAGGTTTATTTAGTTTCAAATCTCAAATGATGGCGATGCAAATATTAGTTATTGAAGACGATAAGGAAATGGCGCGCTTGCTCCAGTTGGATTTGCAGCGAAATGGCTACGAAGCCCTCACTGCAAGTAATGGACTGGAAGGTTTGCGCCTATTTCATGATACCCGTCCCGATCTTGTGGTGCTGGACATCAATATGCCATTGATGGACGGTATTACCGTTTGCCAACGTATACGGGAACTTTCGGATGTTCCGATTGTATTGATGACGGCAAACATGGTCAGCGAGGAAGATATTGCCTCAGCGCTGGATATGGGTGCGGATGAGTTTTTGCTCAAGCCGATTCGGCAGGTGGAATTCATGGCGCGGGTAAAGGCGCTCCTGCGACGTGCCAGGCCAGTGGATCTGGATCACGAAGATGCAATTAAGAATTATGCCGATGAGTATCTATCGGTTGATCTGGATACACGACGAGTACGGGTTGGCGGACAGGAAATCAGGCTGACACCAACTGAGTTCAGGCTGTTGGCGACCTTCATTCAACGGCGTGGACAGGTTCTCACATTCCAGCAGCTTTTAGAGCAGGTCTGGGGTTTTGAATATACCAGTGAACATCACTACCCTCGTATTTATGTCTCGCATCTGCGACGGAAAATCGAACCTGATCTGAAAGCACCAACCTATATTCATAATGAATACGGGATTGGCTATCGCTTTGTCGGGCAAGCCAGTAAATAAAAAGACAAGGGATAAATTTTCCCTTGTCTTACCTCTGTCTACTCACATCTTGAGCTTAATTTGCGCGTTCCAGCCGAAGGGTAAATTCTCCACCCGTTAGACCGATATTCTGCTGGAAGCGGGTCGCCGCGATGGTATACAGGCCTGAAACTGGCAGTTGGAAATGCTCAATGCCAGCGTCGCGGGTGTTCCTTCCGGCAATATCGTCGTTTGCGATTAGCGTTTGACCAGTTGGATCGCGTAATACGACCAAACTGTCTAAATCGCCAGATGTTCGCTCCATATAGATATTTACTGTATCGCCAGCCTGACCATTAAACTGATAAATGACAGTGAAATGATCGTCGTTTATATTTCCGTGCAGGGTATCACCGAAATTGATGGGTGCTGCCGGTAAGTTAAGACCGGGCTGACCCGGCGGATGGGCAATTTGCCAGAGTTGCGTGTTGGTGAAGGTGCAGGTGCTTTTGTCACTGGATTCGTATGTGCCGCCCATCACCCCTACGTCACCCTCATGAAGATTGGCTTCTGTGAATTGTCCGGCATTCTGACCATTCACGTAAACAATGAATGTATCCCCTAGACCGAGTACGAACATATTGTTGGTTTCGTCGGTATTGGTAAGGATGGCATCACCATCACCCTGGACAGTATCCTGCCATTCCCCATTGACCTTGCTTTCGAACCATAGTTGACCATCTCGACTTATATCAATCAGGTACATGGAATCGACATCATTGCCCCGGAAACGAACACCACAGTAATCGTCTGTCGCGCCGGGACCCCATTCAATAGTGGTTGCGATGGCGAAATCCTGATAGATACCATCAAATGATTCCCACTTAATGAGATTATCTTCACCTGTGAGATCAACCACTTTGTTATCCATAGTCCCCGCCTGAGAGCCATTATCTGGTGCAATTCCCAGTAGACGCAGGGCTTCCCGAAAATCATTTGCAGGAATGGTGGATGGGCTGTTAAGCGCTCCGGGTGTGGCTGGTGGCTGTTGGTTAGCAGAGGTTGCTGTTGGTCTCAGCGTTGGTAATGCTGTGTCTGTCGGCGTTGAGGTTGGGATCGCCGTATTGGTCGGTGTTGGAGTGGCTGTAGGTGTCTTGGTTGCTGTCGGCGACGGTGTGAAGGTGTACGTTGGTGTGTTGGTGGGCGCAAGAGCAACCGGAACACTGCGTAAATTTCCAAAAGTGGTGACCAGCGCAGCGGCGGCTGTTACCCATCCCTTTGTTCCATCTGGCAGGATTACCTGATACCAACTGCCATCCTCACTGATGCCGATGATGGGCAGTTGGTCGCCTGCTGGAATGCTCATGACCAGCGGAAAACTTGAATTAGGGCCAAGTCGTACCGGGATTTCCCGGACAGCTTCAGCCACTGGAGTCGCTGGAGTAGGCGAGTCGGTTGGCAGCGGTGTTTCGGATGGTGCTGGAGTATCCGTTTTGTCCGGCGTGCTGGTTGGCATTCGCGTGGGTACTTTCGCGCCTAGTGTGATCGACGGCACTACTGAAATCATCTGGGGTGTCGGGTTGCCAGTACATCCAACCAGAATGAGACCAGCCAATAGAGCTATACATAGATGTCGCGGGCGTATAATCACGTCGCATCTCCATCATAAGGGGCGGCATCAAATCAATGTTGTCACCATAGAGCATTCAATAATCATCTTATTGTAGTGAAGTCTGCTCTTTAAGGCTAATCGCTTGGTTACAATTTCGTTTCAGCCCGTGTTTTTATTACCCTTCAGTCCTTTAATTCCCTTCGCAGCAGCATGTTCAATCAGATTGGTGCGGTAATCGTACATGCTGCGGCGTTTTTCGGCATGGGCATCTTTTGCCAGTTCGACCAGTTGATGCACGACCTCACGCTGACTCATGCCCTCGGCCTGCCATAAATAAAAAGCGAACGAACCGGGCAAGGTATTGATTTCGTTTAAATAGACTTCTTCACTTTCTGGCTTGAGCAGAAAGTCAATACGCGCCGTACCCCGTCCTTCAATTGCGCGGAATGCCTGCACAGCCAGTGCCTTGATTTTTGCGGTCAATTCATCGCTTATTGGGGCAGGGATAATGCGGTCAGCGCTTTTCATCCCTTGATCGCCACGCATGTATTTTTCTTCGTAAGTCAAAAACTGATCCCAGGAAACAGGCTGTTCCAGCACCGAAGCACGGATCGCGCTGTCATTTCCTATCAGGGCACAGTTAATTTCAACGGCGTTTTCAACGGCGCTCTCCACCAGAATACGGCGGTCAAGGTTAGCAGCGACCTCGATATGGGCGCGCAGCAACTTTTCATCCGCAGCTTTTCCAATGCCAATGCTTGACCCCAATGTAGCGGGTTTGACAAACAGCGGATACTGCTTGAGTTCATGAATGATATGGCTGATGACTTTATCCGGTGCTTCCTGCCATTCGGTACGACTGAAAGAAACGCCTTCAACAATTGGAACGCCCTGTTGGCTGAGGACAATTTTAGTGAGGATTTTGTCGTTGGCGATAGCTGAGGCCAGTACACCACAACCGACATAAGCAATGTCCGCCAGTTCCAACAATCCCTGTAATGTGCCGTCCTCGCCATGTGTGCCATGAATAGCTGGGAACACTACATCCAGCCGCTGGATTTCACTTTTCTCAAAGCGTCCGGCGGTTGGGTTAATTATCAGGCCGTGATGACTTACACTGGGCGAAATGATGGCGCTGCGAACGCCTTTCATGCTGACAATCTCGTCTTTGAAGTTTTTCAGTTCGCGCAGCGGTTCACCTGTGAACCATTTGCCTTCGCGGTCAATGTAAATCGGGACAACATCATAGAGTTCCGGGTCAAAGGACATCATCACCTGTTGACCCGTAATGATGGAGACATCATGTTCAACACTACGTCCGCCAAAGATCACTCCGACGGTGGTTTTTCGTTTCGCGCTCATGCAGGGCAAATCCCTTTTTTGCTGTGGACGCTGTATGCTGCGCCCTGCCTATCAACAAATATACCGGACTATTCTAGCGTCTAAATCCGGATTACGGCATGGTCAATCAACCAATTGACGGCTTCATGGGTGGCTTGTAAGGAAGAATAACGGGGTTGATAACCGAGTAACTGCTGTGCTTTGGCGATGCTGGCGTTCGGGCTGTGAGCGATATGATCCCAGGTGGATTCGGCTTCTTCTTGCGTGACGGATTGACGAAATTCTTCCCAAGAAAGAAATTTGAGATTGGCTTCCTTGCCGAACCATGCGGCGGCGGCTTCTGCATATCCGCGTAATGTCAATGCCGCTGGGGATACGGTGTGAAAGGCTTCACCAAGTGCCGGGCTCCTTCGCGCAATCGCGCACATGAATGCCTGCGCGACATCATCGGCATGAACATGATGAACGGTTTCCAGACCAAAATTGGCGAGGATGAGTTCTTCACCACGTGCTAATTTGCCGAATACCTGCGGATTAAAGTTGCCCTGTGGATTCAGTGGAATGTATCCCGGCCCCACAATATGCCCCGGATGTAACGCGGTTGCCGGGAAGCCATTCTGTCGTGCTTCACGTAGGAGATAGCTTTCAATTTCGGCTTTTTGGACACCATAATCATAGCGCTGATAGGGATCAGATACTGGATCGCCGTGATATTTGATGTGAGGGTGGCGCGGCTGTTCCTCCGTAGCGGGAACCTGGGTACTGTGACCGTAAATCCAGATGGTGCCGCAGTGCAGGAAATGCTGTATTTTTCCACGCAGCGCTTCGACAAGCTGCTGTGCGCTGGCCTGCGTGAAGCAAATCATGTCGATGACAATATCGGGTTTGAGTCCTGCGATGCGCTGCCCGAAAGTTCCCGCGTGGTCTTCCGAGTCGCGATCCGCAATGACGTGCTGCACCTGATTCCAGGCGGCGTGGGGTAGATAGGGTTGGCTGCTGCCCCGCGTGATGTTGATGACTTCATACCCGGCTTCGACAAGGCGTGGGACAAGATATGTGCCGACATGTCCACTGCCACCGATAATGACCACGCGCATAATGCTCTCCTACTGCTTAACCAGAAGTCGCTACACTGATGAGATAAACGATGAAAATCCCGACGCTGGCGGCAACTTCCAGCACGTAACCCAGAATGAACATTTTAGCGGCGGATTGACCGGCCTGCAAAGCTTTACGCAGTTCGCGGTAACGCATCAGTTCAAACAGGAGCGCACCGATGACACAGCCAATGAGCGTTCCGAGCAGTGGAATCGGGATGAGAAAGGTGCCAATCGCGCCACCGATAAAACTCCCCACTGCACCCAGACAGGTAACACCACCCGTTTTGACTCCCAGCAGGGGAAGCCATAAATCGCTGCCCACAGCAGCAATCATAATCAGGGTCATCACAATTCCGGCGACGGGCGTTATACGATGGAATCCTTCCGATATGCCAAAAATGATGGCAACCGCCCAGACTAACACCGGGCCGGGTAAAACAGGTATGAACGATAAAATCAGTGCGGCAACCATACCGATGGTCGCGACGGCCAGTTGAAGTGGCTGGGTGATGTCCACGAATGAAGCGCCTATCTACAAATGAACAGAACTGATCTATCTGACAGCATCACGCCATGAGAATTCTGGTTTATAGCCCAGCACGTTTCCAGCCTTTTTGATGCTCAACAGTGTTTCGAAGTCTCCAATTTCGCCACGAATGGGTACACTGGGGAAGACCTCCGCCATCAATTCACGATTGGGGCGGGTCATACAAGTATCACCTGCGGCGATGATGAAATGATCGGCTCCAGTGAAGGGCGCTTCCAGACCTAAGCGGCAGCTTTGGGCGACATCGCGCGCATCGACATAACCCCATAGATTCCATTTGCGCAAAAGGGCATCTTTGGAGAAACCCGGAAAGCGCTCGTAGTCGTGCGGTTCCATGACATTGGAGAAACGCAGACCGATGAAGGGAATGCCTGTCCAGCGGTTATATTGACGCGCCATTTCTTCGCTCAGAATCTTCGACAGGGCATAGCTGGATTCGGGATACAATGGGTGATCTTCGTCAATGGGGGCATAAGCAGGTTGTTCACGGTCAAAGGGCAGGCCGAGTGTAGTTTCACTGGATGCCCAAACGACACGCTGCAAGCCGAGCGTGACGGCAGCGCTGAAGATATTGTAAGTGCTGGTCATGTTGACGCGGAAGGTGACTTCATCGGTTTGCAGGCCGGGAGCAGGAATGGCGGCGAGATGAATGACGGCTTCGGCACCACGCAGGCAGTCGATGGCCTGTCCCAAATCGGTAATATCGGCTTTGAGGAAGGGCGCAATCGCTTCGCGTGAGGGCGCTAAATCGACATTGAGTACATCATAACCGTGTTCGACCAAATCACGCACAACAGCGCGTCCAGCTTTGCCACTACCCCCGGTCACAACAATCTTTTTCATGGAAACACTCCGTATATATGAACATCTAGTGGGTTATGACTGTACCCATATGGCAGATGTTTTTCCATGTTCCATAAGAGGCCATAATTCGTTGGGATGATGTTGGTAAAAAATTTGATTAATCCTCTGTTTAACAGAGAAAAACAGAGAATCCTGAGGGAAGAAATTTTTTGCTACAGGGAAAATAAGCTGAAATAACAGAGACATAACAGAGACGATAAAAAGATGCGTTACGGGAAAGGCAGCAGAAAAAGGACGGGAATAACAGAGCGCTGAATGATGACACTGAATGGTGTGTGTTTGGGAGAAATTTGTGAATTCTAACGGGTGGATTGAAGGCCGAATTTGAGACACAAGTGGGCAAGGATGCAAAGTGAGGAACAAAGAACATATAGCGCAAGCTGCCTTCGGATGCTGGACAGATAGTTACACGGTAGCACAAGTCTAAAGTAAAAGGGTGACCTTTCGGTATGAGTTTTCGAACCTATTTTAAGGTGAGCCGCAATCCAGGACAGCCAACCGGAATTAACCTCAGTGGAAACGGTAATTAAATTGCATAATATTGATAAAATGGCGATAATGGTCTGGTAGGTCTTCGTAAGTTGGACGACCTTAATCAGGAAAATATGGGTAACGAATGGTGAGAATAACCGTTAATGCAACGTGAAATTCGGACTAATTTATTGTGAATAATTAATTATTCACCTATTCTGAGCTTTTTTTTCACAAGAGATCACGGTTAGATCGGCTCGTGTGGAGGGATAATGATGAATATTACAAATGACCGTACAGTTGTGAAAAACAGTAGCCGTATGTCGCATATCTTTGTTAGTTACAGCAAAAAAAATCGTGATTATGCCCGCCAACTGGCGGATTATCTCATCGAAGTGGGATTCGATGTTTGGATTGATGATGAGATCCAGCCCAGTGAGGATTGGTGGCAGAATATCCGGCAGGCGATCAAACGCTGCGCAGCTTTTGTACTGGTGATGACACCTGAGGCAGAAGCGTCCCATTGGGTCGGGTTGGAACTGCTTCATGCACTGGAATACAACAAGCCGTTGTTTCCATTACTGCGGGCAGGTGACACAAATTTAATGAACAGCGACTCGTGGTCGCGCATTGCCAATGTTCAATACACGGATGTTCGTTCCGGCAAACTGCCGAAAGAACGATTCGTGCAGACTCTCGCCCTGCGGGGTGTTCCGCGAAAGCCAACTCACGGAAATGATGTTACCCCGCCACCGCCTAAAATAGTGCCGTTACAGGGCGAAGCTATTCTGCCGCCGCCTTTTGAATGGTGTGATATTCCGATGGGACAAGTGGTTTTGGAAGAAGGCGGTTATGTCGAGGAACCGACTACTTTTGATGTCCCAGCGTTCGCTATCAGTAAATATCCCGTGACGAACGCGCAGTTTGAGAAGTTCGTGGAAGCGCAGGGGTATAAACAAAAGCGCTGGTGGACGGAGGAAGGTTGGGAACTGCGGCAGGCTCAACAGTGGACTCAGCCTCAATTCTGGGATAACCCGCTGTGGAATCAACCCGATAGTCCGGTTGTGGGTGTTTCGTGGTACGAGGCTCTGGCCTTTTGTGAATGGTTGAGTGCCCAGATTGCAGGCGATGCAGCGCACTATCCCTACCGGATAACACTGCCTTCCGAGCAGCAGTGGCAGCGCGCGGCGCAGGGCGATGATGGGCGGGTGTATCCCTGGGGCAATGAAAGGCCCGACGCGCAACATCTCAATTTTGGTCAGAATGTCGGTTTTACGACACCGGTTACCCAATATCCTAAGGGTGCCAGTCCTTATGGGGTTATGGATATGAGTGGTAATGTGTGGGAGTGGTGTTTGACCGATTATGAAACCGGGGAGACGACTTTATATGGCACGAATGCCCGTGTCGTGCATGGTGGTTCGTATAACGGGAATCGAAACTTTGTACGAGCTGCTTTCCGCCTTGACTGGGATCCGTTCCATAGGAAGGACGATCAGGGGTTTCGGATGGTATCGCTGTCTGTGCCCTAGAGACTACCGCGTGTGCCGCGTCACCCAACATTTCTAACCATCACAAACTGAATTCCAATATTTCACCTGTTTTCACCTGATAAACAGGCAGTGGTTTTCCCCTCAAGACCACTTGTGTTATGAAGCCATTGGTTTGTTTATGATGAATAAGTATCCGGCAGGTCATTGAGGAACAGCACGGTATCGCCGGATTTGAGGTTGGTCTGATACCACTGAATGGATTCGGCTAAGGTATCGACCACCTGCACATGATCGGCTGGAAAATGCGCCGCCAGCAACCCCGCTTTAATTGGCTCGGTCTGTTTTGCCCCGACCAGAATCACATCCGTCGCATATTTCGATGCAATCTCGCCCAATTTGCGGTTTTCGGCTTCCTGCATTTCGCCCAGTTCAATCATGCCCGGTGTAATCAGCAAGCGCCGCCCGGTTTGATGCAAGCCTAAGACACGCAGCGCTGATACCACGCCGGATGGATTAGCGCTGTAAGCATCGTTGATGATGGTAATGCCTGCCGCTGTGGTCTGCCGCACCAAGCGGCTTTCGGCTGGCTGCAAAAACCGCACCCGACGGGCAATTTCCTTCAGCGGCATTTTCTCATGAACGGCTGCGGCAGTTGCTAAGAGCAGATTGGTCACATTGTGCAGTCCCAGCAGCGGTGTTTCGAAGACTTCCTGCTCGCTTTTTTCCAGATCATGAACGGTAAAACGCAGGCCATCTAATGATTCGGTGATGTCGGTGGCGATAAAACGCGGCCCATTGGCTGGAACTTTCGTTGGGTCAAGTTCACGGCTGACGGCTATCCGGTTTTGTGGATAGCCGCGCTGGTACATGTCACGGACGTAGGTATTGTCCCAATTGAAAATGCCTGTACCGTCCGGTGGTAAAGCTTTGATAATCTCATATTTGGCTTTGGCTGTGTTTTCCAGTGACCCAAAACGCTCCAAATGCTGTGGCCCGACTTCGACGACGATGCTCAAACTCGGATGGGTCAGATCACAGATGCGCTCGATTTCGCCGGGAATATAGGCTCCCATCTCGCAGATGAAAACCTCGATGCTGTGGTTATCGGCGATGTCGTTGTTAATCGCCATGCAGATGCCCATCAAGGTGTTGTAACTTTTGGGTGTCGGATAGGTTTTGTAACGCCCGTTGAGGATATGAGCCAGATAGGTTTTGGTGCTGGTTTTGCCGTAGCTGCCCGTAATGCCGATGACGATTGGATTAATGGATTGCAGCGCTGCCTGTGCCCGCCGAATGAACTGTCCCCGGAAAAAGGCTTCGACAGGGGTCATCAGCCAGTTGCCGAAAACCAGCATAAACGGCGCTGTCAGGAACAGGAATAGTCCGATAAAGGAATATACTGCTAATTGAAGCGCTCCCATGCTCGGTATCGGCAGTTTGCTGCGGATGAACAAATAAAGCAGTAAATCGATTATGGCAACGACGAAGGATGCACCTAATAAGCGCTTGGCTCGTGCGGTCGCCCGGAATGGCTTCTTGATTTCGCCTTCATCTGGAGGCCACACGGCAATTACAGCAGCAATACCGCCGATGATGGTCAGCAGTATGTTGTTCGGTGCTTCACTCAGGACAAAGCCGATGATGACACTCGCCAGCCATGCCATAACCGGACGGTTGGGCAACCAGCGCTGACGCTCAGAACGCCACCAACGCAGGTAACGCCCGCCCATGTATTCTTCGATCTGGAAAAAACGCGCCTGTTTATAGATGCGAATCCATGTGCCAACGAGCCAGATGATGAGGATGAGCAGGAATGATGATAAATCCATGTGCAGCGAAATGCCTTTGATTAGAAATCAGTCCAGAAATTAACTGCCGCTTGAAGATCACTGCGACTGCTTTCCCAGTAATGGTCAGGATATAGGGACTTACAGTTATTCAAAAAATCTTTTATTACTACCTTCTGCTGCTTGGTAAAAAGCTTGTGGATTCTCTTTTTTGTCCAGTCAGCAAAACTGAGTTTCTTAATCAAATTTTCAACCGTCATGAAGTTGATTTTGTCTGGTGTCTTGATGATGGCTATCAGAAAAGCAGGCAGGTAGTAGTGAAATGCTTCAAGAGTAAAGAAGATCAATGCTGATGAATGCAAATGGGCAGGATTTATATCTTGCCAGCGTTTGCCTAAAAAATCATCGAGTTCGAATTCATTACCGTGATAGGCAATTTTGTTACCCGGAAAAGGCACATTCCGAAATGCTTTCTCGATCTTAAGGACAAGTCCCTGCATCTCATGTTCCAGCATAATCCATTGATTCCTTTGAAACCGTTGAATCACCTTTATCCAAATGTAACGTGCTTATTGTGATACTAATCCTTCTCCACACCCAAGAGGCGTTCCAAAATCATCGAAATGATGCTCATGGCGATGCCGCCGATGAATGCCGGAAAAAATCCGTCAATTTGCAGTCGCGCTGGAATTAAAGCCGCGGTGATAAGCAGCATCAGGGCATTGATGACCAGCACGAAAAGTCCTAATGAAATCAGGACTAATGGACAGGTCAGGAATTTGATGATGGGTTTTACGAATGCGTTCAGAATGCCAAAAACAAAGCCGATAATCAGCAAGGTGCTGAGGTTGTCGCCGAGGATGTGAATACCCGGTACGAGTTTGGCAACAAGGGCAATGCCCACCGCATAAATGATCACTCTTAAGATGATGTTTCGCATGATTACCCCTGCTTAAAGAAATAATCCATCACTTTGACCGTTTCGTTCAGCTTTTCGAGGTAGCTGTAGTGGCCTGCGCCCTGATGGATGACCAGACCTGCATCTGGAATTGTTTTTTCGAGAAGCTGTCCCTGCCACAGCGGCGTATCGGAATCCTGATCGCCCCAGAAGAGCAGGGTCGGGACTTTGATCTGCGCCGCGAAGGGCAATAAGTCTTCGTTGACGACCTTGACGAAGGTTTCGCGCATGATGCCTTGCGCCGCTTTGTAATCGGCTGATCCGTAACGATTGGTGTACCATGCGCGCAGATGATCGGCCTGTGTGCCCATGCCGATGGATTTCAGGGTGTTCAGCGCAAAACGATAGGTTTTCAGGCGGAGTTGTCCGCTGGCAGACGGCTTAGAACGCACACCCGCGCTGTCGGCTAAGGCTATTTTGATGAGGCGGTCGGCATGTTCCGCGCCGAGAACCAAACTCAAGCGTCCGCCGAAAGAATGCCCGAACAGGTAGACTTTATCGAGATGGTGGTGATCGAGATAAGCGATGACGAGCTTCACATAGTCATGAACCGACCAGGCTTCCGGGGCAGGTGGTGTTAGGCCGAAACCAGGCAGGTCGAGCATGAAGATTTGATAGCCCAATGGGGCAATGCGTTCGGCTAAAGGGGTCAACAGGGTGATATTCGCGCCCCAACCATGCAGCATGAGCAGCGGTTTGCCTATGCCGATGACCGCTTGATTGACGGAAAGTCCATTGATGGTTACAAGGGTAGTAGGGAGCGTGTTTTGAGTCGGAATCATGTCATTCAAGGGTGATGTGTGCGCCGAGTGTTTGCAGTTTGCCGATTACACCGGCAAATGTGCGCTCAATGACCTGGGCGTTATCGATGACGGATGTGCCTTCGGCGACCAGTGCCGCACCGAGCATTCCCAATCCGGCGCGGACATCCGGCGTGTCCATATAGATCGAGTGCAATGGGGTAGGGCCGATGACGATGGCACGATGGGGATCACACAGGACGATTTGTGCGCCCATTGCTTTGAGCTTATCGACGAAAAGCAGGCGGTTATTAAACAACTTCTCGTGAATGAGGATGCTGCCCCGCGCCTGTGTAGCGATTAAGGTTGCGATGGCGGTTAAGTCCGAAGGGAAGGCAGGCCAGGGAGATGATTCGACAGCCAAGTCCATGTCTTCCTCACGCATCGAAAGTGTTACGGCTTCGTGACGAGGAACATAGATGATGGTTTCGTCTGTGTCGAGGTTGATGCCGATCTGACGATAAGTTTTGACGATCATTTGCATATCGGCACGGCGAGTGTCTTCAATCTGAATGCGTCCACCACACATGGCGGCGATAGCGGCAATGCTGGCTGTTTCGATGTGATCGGTGTTGATGGCTGCTTCCGCGCCCCCAAGTTCGGGTGGTGCCAGAATACGCAGGACATTGGAGCCAATGCCTTCGATATGTGCGCCCATTTCGCATAGTAGATGCGCCAATTCCTGCACATGGGGTTCGCAGGCAGCATTGTGAATAATAGTTTCTTTGCCCAAGCGAGTCGCCAGCATCATGGCAATGGCGGTGGCGGTCACGCTGGCCTGCACCAGAATGATTTCTTTGCTATCCCATGCAGCGGAGCGGCATTCTATCGCGCCGCTGGTGGCGATGACATCGATACCGAGATCGCGCAGCGCTTCAAGATGGGTGCGGATACGGTTGAGTGGGAAGTCAATTTCAATACGGATATGCTGTCGTCTGACCAGCATGGCAGGCAGGAACAGCATCATGCCGACCAGACCATTGGTATCGTCCAAGGTAAGGACGCGCTTGCTGATCTGTTCGGCCTGAATGATGATCGTTTCTGAATCAGGCCAGGCTAATTTTGCGCCTAATTTCTCTGCTACCACCAACATGGCTTGCAGATTGAGCGTCGATGGCATTTTGCGCAGTGTGACTGGCTTATCTGTGAGCAGAGCAGCAGCCAGGAGCGCCATGGCTGTATTGGTGTTTCCCGCAGGACGATAAGTGCCGTTGAGCGGGTGTTTTCCTTCCACGCGAATTCGCATTCATCCCTCCAAGGTGGCGAGGATTATACCAGCTTTAGAATTGCGGCATAGAGAAGGTTTGAATCAGGGGGATGCGGTTGCTTCCGGAGTAGGAATGACACCCGACCAGAAAACCTGCCGGGAGATTTTGATTTGAGAAGTTTCACCATCGGGCGTGATTTCAGCATTCCAGCGCATAGCAAAGCCTGAGAAGGTCATTTGACCAACACAACTCGAAATGCGGGTAGACAATAGCGCTAATTCAGGGGGAGGATTACATTCAGAGGCGATTTGACAGATGCCCCCTTGCCCCTGAAAGAATTTGACAGCCTCGCAGGCGGATTGATTCGCCTGATACAGCCATTCATCAGCACCGTGATCGGCGCTGGTGTGGGAAAGCAAAGTCACATTTTCCGGCACGGGCGGCGGCGGCGGAAACAAAAGGGCGTATAAAATGGGAAGCACCTGCGTCCCAATAATTACAGCCAGTAAAACGGCTGCGAGTCCTGCTAAGAGTACTCGCAGCGGTACGGTTCTATGGCTGGTATCTGGCGAGTTATCGCTGCCAGGATTGATCATATTCAACAACCACCATTCCTTCGGTGTTGTTGGACGCAATGCCCGGTTGGATGTTCACGCGGGTCGATTGGCTGATCTGGAAGCCCGAACGATCAAACATACAACTGATTTGGTAGGGCGCGATATTGGGTACCCCTTTATCATAGTCGGGGAAGTTGCCGACTGCGGGGAGACGAACACACTGTTCCTCTGCCGAGCCATAAAAATCTTTCATCTTTGTCTGGTAAAATGCGCCTACGTCATCGGCATTTGCGCCGGGAATCTGATAAAAAACGGAGCGGGAAACCGAGGAATGATCTGCGGTATACCAAAGATTGGCTCCTGGATAGGTGGCGACATCCAGCGGAGCCTGATGGGATGCGCGATCCAACAGGAACAGCACAATTCCCCCTATGATGATTACAATGCCAAGTATGGCGGCGATTGTGCCCACCCGAATGATTGAGATTTTGCCATCACGACCAAGCAAGAAACTCATATTTCCTCCATCAGTGGTTGCATTTGTCGAACATCATTTGCAAGAGCTTGCCCATACGGGGTTTGGCGAAAGCGTTCAGCGTGATCCTGCCAGTAAGCGATACCGGCCTGTACTACCTCACGAGTGGGTTTCTCGTGTGTCCCCATACAGTACAGTAGATAATCCCGCATCAGTTCACGAAAGGCATCCGGACTATTACCAGCGGCGATGAGTTCATCACGAGCCTCATCGACCAAACCCTGACGGTAAAGCGCTTCTCCTAAATCAAAATGAACCAGAGGAGGCGCGCCCGTTTCCAATGCCTGACGAAGGATTTCAGCTGATTCTTTGTACAGCCCCTTTACAAGCAGTGTACGACCAAAACCATAGAGTGGAAAGGGGTCAAATGGTCGTATTTCTATAGCTTTTTTGACAACTTCTTCACTTTCATCCAGCATTCCGAGCTGACGATAAGTGTTGGCGAGCAGGGTTAGGGCGGTGGAATCGGCTTTATCAGCGGCGCGAAGTTCTTCGAGAATGGTGCGTGCGGCGGTGAAATCTTCAGCCAGATAAAAGCGCTGTGCCTGGGTGAAGGGCGTGACCATCTGGCGGTTGCCCCACATGAAGATGACTTGCGCTGCCAGAATAAGCCCTATAACGCCGATGAGTGCGGGCTGACGCAGTTCCGAGGGGCCAAAGAGCAGCAGTCCGACGGCTAACAGCATTAATACAAGCGCAGTCGCGAAAGCGAAGCGGGTTGAGGGTTCCCAGAGACGAAATTGTTTTAGCAAATAGGCAGTCAAGCGTCCCATTATTAATTACCCTAAATTCCCTGCGTCAGCATCCGCCAAGGCCTGCTGGATAGCTGTGATTTCGTAACCCAGCGCCTGCCCATAGGCGGTACCTTCCAGCGCATTCAGGCCGGACTGCCAGGTCGCCAGACCATCACGGGCGCTCATCATTCTGGCGGTAGCGCTAACGGCCTGTTTGGTATCTTTGGCTACTTCATAGGCTTTGGCGAGATGATAATGTACACGCACGCCATACATGGCAGGCATGGGGAATTCAGCAGCATGTTTGAAGGATTGAATGGCTGCCGCTTTATCCCCGGCGAATTGTTGAGCAAAGCCCAACTCTGCCCAGATGATGGGTTGATCGGGTTCCAGGTCAGCAGCTTGTTTCAGCACATTGGCAGCTTCTTCATAGGCAGCCTGAAGACGGTAGCCGTTGGCGAGGGTGATATAGGAACCCGTATCGTTCGGGAACAGCCGGACTGAACGATCCGCCGCTGCCTGTGCTTTGCCTAGCTGACCTGTATAGGCGTAAGCGCTGGTGAGGAGCATGAGCACTTCGGCGGTTTCCTTGCCTTCGTGAATCGAACGTTCCAAGAGGGGAATAGCTTCCTGAAAGTGAAAGGCTTCAATGAGGCGATAGGCATCGCCATAACCAGAGCCTTGTTTGCGCGACTGGCGCAGGAGCAGCCATCCGACGAGAGTAAACCATAACAGGAACATGATGGCACCGAAACACAGACCCGCGAGCGCGATTTGTACCGCCGGGGACACTATCTCCGTCTGGACATCATGGGTTGAGAAAATTTCGATGAGCAGGCCACCGATAAAAATAATACCGCCCAATGCCGCCAGAAAGGGCGAAATATAAATCGCGATGACCCGTAAACGACCGTTCATGTTTGTTTCCTCAGGTCAGCTACGGTTAATGCACCGTTGACCAGATCGAGGGCAGTTTCGATGTCCTTGCCAATGACATCCCGCAAGGTAGCGGCCTGTTCACTGTCCAGAATGGTTTGCCATTCCTCAAGACCATTCACATGTCGCTTCAGAGCTTTCAGTTGATCTTCCGCCTGATCTGTTTGCCCGGTCAGGGTATAAGCACGTATGAGATAGAGGTGAATGAGAAGCCGATGACGGGCATCCGGCACTTTGAGCGCTAAGGCTTTTGTCAGATGTTCGATGACGGCTTCGGAATTCTTCAGGCGATCTTCGATCATGCCGAGATTGTAGTAAGTGACCCAATCGTTGGGAGCGAGCTTGTTGGCTTTGTAGGCGGCTTCCTGAGCGAGAGGATATTCACCCATTTCCAGATAGACTTCCGCAAGACCATTGTAGGCAACGGCTGATTTGGGATCGATCTGTGCCATTTTCTGGTAATCGCGCAGGGCGAGTTTGTGTTTGCCCCAGAGACGAAAAATTTCCGCCCGGAAACGCACATGGTTAGGTTCTTTTGGTTCGGCGTTGACAATGCCATCCATGACTTTGGCGGCTTTGTCATATTCGTTTTTACGCAGGAGTTTGATGGCTTCGCGATATTCCATTGGCATCCGGCTGCGGGTGAGCAGCACCGCCGCAACAATCCAGCCAACGCCGAGGCCGATGAGGAGGCC
>JBGAGR010000160.1:0-18191 GCA_044226645.1 Aggregatilineales bacterium | reverse complement strand
GGGCACCGCTTCGTTCAGCTTCTACCCCACCAAGAACATGACCACTACCGAAGGCGGTATGGTGCTGACCAATGATGACGAAATCGCCCGTAAGCTGCGCATGATCCGCGCGCAGGGCATGAACACGCAGTATTATCACGAAGTGGTGGGCTTCAACTTCCGCATGACGGATATGGCGGCGGCGATTGGGCTGGTACAGTTGGGACGGCTGCCGGAGTGGAGCTGCCAACGTGTCGGCAATGCGCTGTACTATAACAGCCACATCGAAAGCGTAAAAACACCGCCTGTGGTCGAGGATTACACCCATGTATATCACCAGTATACGGTGCGCGTGCCGGATGGTGTTGATCGCGATGCTGTCACCAAGCGGCTGAACGAACGCGGCGTGGGGGTGCGGGTGTATTATCCGCTGCCGATTCACAAGCAGCCCGTTTTCCAGAATATGGATGGCTACAAGGAAGTTCACCTCCCCGAAACTGACAAGGCGACCAGTCAGGTTTTCAGCCTGCCGGTCTTCCCCTTCCTGACCGAAGAGGAACGCGCCTACGTCGTGCAGGAGGTTAACGCCGCATGTTAAAAGCAGCCGTCATCGGTGTCGGGAACATGGGGCGCAACCATGCCCGTGTCTATCGTGAAATGGAAGGCGTTGAACTGGTCGGTGTGAGCGACACCAATCCGCAGACCGCCGCTAAAGTCGGTCATGTCAATATGGTGCCGTTTTTCACCGATCACATGAAGATGATCGAAGAAGCCAAACCTGATCTGGTTTCGCTGGCAGTGCCAACTGTGCTGCATGTGGAAGTGGCTTCACAGTTGATGAACAAAGGCATCCATGTGCTGGTGGAGAAACCTGTAGCTTCGTCGGTGGAAGCGGCGGAAAAGCTGCTGGAAGTTGCCAAAAAGCAGGGCGTAGTGCTGGCGGTGGGGCACATCGAACGCTTCAACCCGGCGGTGATGGAACTACGCCGCCGTTTGCGCGAAGGCATGGCGGGACGGGTTTATAAAATCCACACCCAACGCCTCAGTCCTTATCCCTCGCGCATTCAGGATGCAGGCGTGGTGCTTGATCTGGCTTCGCACGATATTGATCTGATGCGTTACCTGATGGATGAAGAAATCGTGCGCGTCTATGGCGAAACACTCCAGAGCATCAATTCTGACCGGGAAGATCAGTTTAACGGCCTGATGCGTTTTAAGAGCGGCGCGGTGGGTGTGCTGGATGTGAACTGGATTACGCCCGCCAAGATTCGCCGCCTGACGGTGACGGGTTCGCGCGGGATGTTCGACTGTAATCTGCTCTCACAGGAATTGTTCTTCTATGAGAACGAAACCGCACCGAGCCAGTGGGATACCCTGAGCATTTTGCGGGGTGTGAGCGAGGGGAATGTACTCGGTATCCGTTTGCAGCGTCATGAACCGCTGGCAGCAGAATTGAATGATTTCGTCGGCGCGGTGCGCGACAGTCGTCCGCCCACTGTCACCGGACAGGATGGCAAGGAAACCCTCAGGCTGGCGCTGGACTTCGTGCGCTCCGGTAAAGAGGTCGCTGTCGTCAACGAAGCCTAAGCGCTTCATCCGTGACTAATGCTCATAAATCGGCTGACGTGTGTCGCCAGCCGATTTATGATTGTGGGTTGTTTTGCGCAATCCAGCTATTGATGTCGATGTAGAGCAATTCAACACCAGCTATAATCGAGAGGAGATTGCCGTCATCGCGGATGTACACATTATTTAGGGGAAAGAACCGACCTGTTCTATTGTAGAGCATCCCCGATAAATCCACTAAAACTTCGTACGTGTCTAAATCATAAACACGAGAGCTTGTCACTACCCGCTTATGTATCCCGTCAATCGCAATAATAGACTCGTCGAATTCGTGAAGAAGCTCTGGGGAAGCCGCCTTAAACAGCTTGTTCCCGATAGCCAGGTACCCCGAACTCATGTTCAGCGTTATTGGATCGTTAAAGTTGATATTCAGGACAGGTAATAAGAGTATATAATCCAGTGGAACCAGTTGGTCATTATCTAGTCTGGTGTGAACAAAAATATGTGCGCCCGATGGGCGGTCTGGAGAAGAGGTGAGGAGTTCGCAGAAAAAGTAGAACGATGTTCCTTCAGAATTGTTGACAAACGATGGTACGAGAACATTTCCGGCGATTCTATACCCAACAGGTTGAAGTGTTGAATCAAGCAGTGGGCAAAATTGAACGCTATTGTTATATAAAATTGGATGGGTCTCCCCTGTACGAGAAATAAAATACATCTTGGTAGGTTTGGTAATGTAGACATAAAAGCCTTGCGGCGCACACCAGAATCGTGTTTCCTCGTAATTGTCATTCTTTTCAAAAATCAAAGTCTGATCCGAATGATCAGGTTGCCAATGGATGTGACGAATAACTGTAACGGATTGCGGGTCAATCTCAGTCAGAAATGTACTTTGACTCAAAACAAAAAGATGATGAGTCGTTGAATCGAGACAGGCATTCAGAAGTCGGCTATCGAGCGTCAAGTTACCAATCTGCTTATTTTGAACTGCATCAACGATTTTAAGGTTGGGAGTCTGCACACCGAAGGTGAACACTTTGGCATCCGCAGGATCATCAATGAGTTCGAGAATCGCTCTACCGAGTTCATCGAAATGAATGAATTCATGGGGCGGTATACTTGGATCGGGTGTAGAGGTCGGCGGCACTTGGGTAGGGGTGGGTGTCGATCTTGTTGGTGGTGTCAAGTACGGTGTCAAACTTGCGCGAGGGGCTGAATGGGGCGGCAGATTCGCGTCAAAGGGATTGTCAACTGGCATCCCACGAAAAATAATGAGCGTCAGGACAAACAGCACCAGAATCGTCCCTGCTGCACCGAGGCCAATATCTCTCCAGATCATCTTCGAAGAACGGCGAGATGTGGCTTCGGTATCGAGTTCTGCCGCCGCGTTAAAACCGCGTACTAAAATATAGATGATCCATAAACGGAAATATATGGCAAAGGTCAGGAAATTCCCATTCGTTGCGGCAATATCCAACAATGCGTCCAGAATAAGGACAACGATTGCCAAACCCATTGCCGTACGTGAATGGCGCTTAGCGAATGACCCAATGACAGCGAACATGATGCCAAAGAAGAGTAGGAACACGCCTTCCAGCGGCAGGAAGTCCAAAGCATTACGGTAGAGCAAAACATGGAATAGCTCACCAATCGGGACATTAGATAGAATGATCCCCAATCCGACTACGCTATTCAACACTGCTATGACATAGAGCGCTACGTAGGCCGTTTTTAGACGCTGACTCGGATGTGAAACAGAGTCGGGCAGCAGCTTGTCATTCAGATAGATGTCTAGACCGCTTGATGAGAGGGCTGTTTTGTAAATAATTCTAAGCGATACACCACTTTTAAAGGTATAGCTCCAGCCTAACCGTAGCATTTTGTGAGTGATGTCGGTTGCCAGCGGTTTTCCATCAATCCAAACAGTATATTCTCGTTTCAACAGCCCCCACGAGATTTTTAGTCTTTTCGGCCCGCCTTCCTCCAGTGCGAATTTACGTGATGGCAATGTCTCCCCCTATGTTATATGCTTTTTTCAATATCAAAGCGATGACAGTATTTTGTTGATGCTGAACTTTCTACAAGCTAAAGGGCGAAAAAACTAAGCGCCTGGAATCGAATCGGATTCAGCAGTGGGAATGATGATAGGGCCGCCGAGGCTTTCGCAGCCGCCGCTCATCATCAAATTCCACTGCTGATTTTGTTCAAGGAACTGCTCACGAGTAAAGGGATTAGCAATGCTGATGTATTGCAGCCCGATTACAGCATCCGGTTTGAGCGCTTTCAAGGCTCCGACAATATCGCCACCATCCGCACTCGCCAGGGGATTTCCCGGCATGGCATTCACAGGTTGAATGGTGAGTTGCATGACTCCCGGTTGGATACAGGCTGTATTCTCATCTGTCCGTACCTGTACAATCCGGTATCCAGCAACGACATCCGGGATGCCGAATGTGGCGGGTTCGAACGGCGCGAATGGATCGGACTGTGCCGGGGCTGCTGTTCGCGCAAGGATGGCAACTGCCCCCAGAACGATAATGCAGGTGACGATAATAGGCACGATTCTGAAACCTGTTGTGCGCAAGAATTGATTCTGAGCGATGCGTTTCAACATGTTCAGGCCTCCGCTATCTCTCCATCTATTCAATTAAGTACCGCGTTTTGTTACCGTCCGGTGAAATCGCGCAGATACAGAAAATCGTGACCGATGGTGCGGCGGCTTAACTTGGCGATGTTGGGCATGGTGCGCTTGTAGTGATTGGCCTTGACGCGCATCCACACTTTTTCGACAAAGGCGCGCTCAAATCCCTCGTCCACCACTTCATCAATGGTGTAGCGTTCATCCACCAACAGGAATAAGACCTGATCGACATCGCTGTAAGTGAAGCCAAGTTCGCCTTCGTCGGTCTGCCCTTCCCACAGGTCAGCCGAGGGGGCTTTATCCATAATCGGCTGTGGAATACCCATCGCTTTGGATAGCTGGCGTACCTGCGCCTTATACAAATCAGCAATCGGCTGCAAGGCTACACCGCTGTCGCCGTAAATGGTGGAATAACCGAGCAGAAATTCGGTCTTGTTGCTGGTGCCCATCACCAGACCACCCCAGGCCACCGATTGATCGTAGAGCGTGACCATACGCAGACGCGCCATGATATTGCCCTTACGGACGCTGCTCATATCCGGGAAGCGGTTGATGAGCGGGTCTGCCATTTCGGTAATCGGCAGATCGAGGTGCGGCAGTTGTAAGTCTTCGATGACCAGTCCGGCATCGTTCAGGCTGGATTCGGCGGAGGTTTTATAGGGCATCCGCACGGCCAGCACATTTTCCGCACCGAGCGCTTCTGCTGAAAGATAGGCCGAGAGCGCCGAGTCGATGCCGCCGGATAACCCGACGACAGCCCGTTTCATCCCGACTTTCGCCATTTGATCGGCAATGAAGCCAACCAACATTTTCCGGGCGATGTCGGTGTTGATATTCAAGCGATTGAGGAGGTTAGAGTCCGTATTTGCAACCATGATTCGTTCACAGACCTTTCAAGGACTATAGTCAATACAAAGAGCAATCGCGGCAACAATTTCATCTAGCTTATCCGTCGAGAGTACACCTAATTTTCGACTGAATCGTTCTTCGGAAATCGATTTAACCTGAAAAGTATTTGCTGTTGAATCTTTGTCGAGGCCATTTGTTGTTGTTGCGCTGAGACGAATCATCCAAAAATCCGTAGAAAACCTAGCTTGCCAAGTCGTAATCGGAACAACAATCCTGAGGTGGTGGCGGAATGCAGCCTCAACGCTTATTACAACCGCTGGACGAGTCTTTTTAATTTCATCGCCTATTGTTGGATCAAAGTTGACCAACCAAATATCACCTCTGGAGATGTTGAGTGTTGGTTTACTCATCATCGAAATCCGCCTCGTCTAGAGCTTCAAATAGTTCGACATCCTGATCCCACGAGCGTTGCAACGCCAGCTTAACTAGACGATTACGCTCTTCACGCGGTAATTTCATCAACTCACGGGCTGAGTAATGTATTTGCTGAGGTGCCGTTTCGATGCTTTGCACAAATTCCAACACCCTGCGTTGCTTTTCTTCGTCCAGATGCGTAATTTTTTCGATGAGTTCACGTTCAATGGTGGTCATCTTCAATCTCCTCGTCTTCCACCTTATCCATCTTCCCCTGATTGAAAAAGGTCACTTTATGCGGGTAATCTTCCTGCACCGCCATTTGCGTGAGATAAACTGCATCGCCACGTTCCGCTACCAGCGCAACAATCGCTTCATATTCACCCGCCGCGATGACCTGCTCAATACGCATTTTGCCATTCATGCGATAGATGGCTTTGAGTTCTGCCATGCGCGTCTTAACGCCAATATCGGCAAAGGCTTCTTCGGCGTAATTGTCCTGTAGATAGGCGCGTAAACGGTCAAAATCGCCCTTGTTGAAAATCGTCAGTTGGGCGATCAGCCGGATTCCGGCATGGCTGGTAATGAGATGCTGCTTCGCGTCGGACATTACTCCCCGTCCCGTCGCAGTATCCGTCCCAGTTCGCGCTGTACCAGTTCGGGGCGTTCGTCCCGCAGCAGCGGCAGACGGGCACGAGTGCGATGCAGTTCGTTCAGGTCAATTTCTTTCGTCAGCAGCGCTTCATCAAAGTAATGCCCGTGCAGCAGAAATTCGCCGTCCGGGTCAACGATGGACGAGCCGCCCCAGAAATTCTTGCCATCCTCATAACCAACGCGGTTGCAGTGAATCACGTAATTGGTGAACATGCTGCCGTAAGCCTGATTGACCAGTTCCACCCAACGTGAACCGGATAATCTGTCACCTGCATCGAGTCCCCGGCTGGGGCTGGCGCTCTGGAACAGCAGCATATCCGCGCCGTCCTGCCAGAGCAGATAAGCCGGTGACATATGCCAGAAATCCTCGCAGATCAACATGCCCACACGCCCGAAACGGGTATCGAAGGCGCGGGCATGTTCACCCTGGTCGAAATAGCGGCCTTCGTCAAACATGGCGTATGTCGGCAGATAGATTTTGTGATGGATATGCAGACATTCGCCTTTGGAGAGATAAGCCGCCGCCGTATAAAAGCGCTGGCGTTTATCTTCGTGGACAAAGCCGAACATGATGTCCATATTCTGGCTGGCATCCAGCATGGCGCGGAAGGTGTCATTATCGCGTGTGGCTTTGATGGCGACTTCCGGCACAAGATCTTGTACCTGATAGCCCGTCATCGACAGTTCGGGGAAGATGATCAAATCAACACCCTGCTCATCGGCCTGCCGAACATAACTCAGGTGCTTATCCAGATTGCATTTCACATCCCCCAGTTTGGGGTAAATTTGGGCGAGGCCAATTTTCAGGCGCATCGTTTCGTCCTCTTATTCTCTATGATGGTCACTATACATCAATCATTTGCTACGAACCCACCGAAAATTAGGGTTTTTCCGATGTAACGATTCGAATGGTTTGCAGACTCACATCTTCCGACCCGACGATTTTTACGCCCTGCCGCTGAACATAGCGCAGGTACTCCACTGTATCGGCATTCACGATTTCTCCCGGCACCAGCAGCGGAATTCCCGGCGGATAGGGCATGATTTGCTCGGCGCAGATTTCGCCAATCGCCTCCACCAGTGACACGGGCTTAGACGGCGCAAAATTCGCCTGTCTGGGGTTGAGCACCAATTTGGGTAAATCGGGCGGTGGCATGATGACAGCAGATTGCGACTCCGCCGATTTTCGCTTCGAGGCGACACCCCGTAACGCTGTAATCAACTGCTCAATATGCTGCTCATTGTCCGCGATAGTGATCGAGCAAATAATATGCTGGGGATCGGAAAATTCGCCATGAACGGCAAAGTCTTCCGCTAAATAGCGCGCGAATTCCGGGCCACTCATGCCCGTATCGGCTATGCGAATCACCAATTTGGTCGGGTCATAGGCGAAAATGCCATATTGACCGCGCCATTCATCGCCATAACACCACAGCCCCGGAACTTCGCGAATCCGCACTCTGGCATCATAAGCCAGCCCTAAAGCCTTGTCCAAAAGTGCCTTACCCTGAGTTGCCATTTGCTGGCGGGATGCATCCAACGAGGCGGTCAGCAATACGCTCGGTGACGACGACTGCATGATCGCCAGAAAACGTTCAAGCTGTGTGACGTTCACCCGTTCACCGTTCAGATGCAGCATAGCGGCCTGTGTCAGTGCGCCCAGCGTTTTATGCGAACTCTGCACGACTAAATCAGCGCCTAATCGCACTGCCGAGGGCGGCAAATCCGGGTGATAGGGCAAATGTGCGCCGTGTGCCTCATCGACCAGCAGCGGAATATCATGGGCATGTGCCAGCGCGACTAATCCACCGACATCCGACAGTACCCCATAGTAATTCGGAGAGGTGATTTGCATCGCCTTCGCATCGGGATGCTCATGGAGTATTGTTGACACCGCATCCACCGGAACCGCCAGCGGAAATCCAACTTCGGGATGATACAAGGGTGGCACATATACCGGAGTCGCGCCCGATAAAATCAATCCACCATACACCGAACGATGCGAGGCGCGTGGGACAATGATTTTCTGTCCGTCCTGCACCACCGCCAGAATCGATGCCAGATTTCCAACGGTTGAGCCGTTAATCAGGAAAAATGTGCGATCCGCGCCACAGGCTTGCGCCGCTAACCGCTGTGCATCCAGCAGTTCTGCTTTTGCCGAGTGCAGATAATCGATCCCCGGCTTCATCTCGCTCAGATCGGCTTCGATAGCTGCACTGCCGAGAAAATCTGCCAAAGGAGGATTCAGCGCAGCGTTGAATTTATGACCGGGCATATGGAAAGACACACCCGGCGCATGTTTCGCTTTCTGGAGACTTTCCAGAAACGGCGTTTTGTCCTGTGGATTAGATGCCACGTTCGCTCAGTTTCCTGTTAATCCGAATGGGTCTGCGTCAGCAGCCATGCTTGCTCATCGATAGCGGTCGTTAAATTGGCTGTTGAAGCATCCTGCGTATCAAACAGCCAAACATCATTATCGTCACAGTAGAGTAGACGGTGATTATCCACCCAGCGCACATGAAACCTGCTGGAGTATGGAGCGATTTCGCGGGAGATGAATGCCGCCTGCTGCCCTGTGTTGACATTCCCCACTGCCAGTTTCCTATCCCCCACCAGCGCGATGAATTTTCCATCCGGGGACAGAGATGCCTGTTCAAGCCAGCCCACTACATATTCATCACGGGGGTCTACAGCATACTCAAAGATCGTTTTGACCTGCTGATTGGGACTCAATTGGACGAAACGCAGAAAGATTTGTGGTGCTGGCTGGTCTTCGATCAGTGCTTTGAAAGCCACTGCCGCATAAACGCCATGCTGCGTAGGGACAATCGACCTGACATCAATATCCTCCACGACATAAGGATTAACGTTTCCCGGGGGCGAGAACTCAGCCGCAAGAATATCCGGTAGTGCCGCCTCAAGACGAGGATTGCCCTCGAAATCTGCCGAATATAGATAATCGAGCGGGTCATTAACCAGACCGAGGCATCCGGCAGTATAGTATAAGCGGTTTGTGGCAGGTGCTTCTGTGAAATCACAAGCCCAGGGAAAAGTTGTGTCAACGGGATGAACATCGAGGTCAACCAGTATACGGCGATTGGTGCCATCACGCTGGATGAGCATGATCGCATTGGGCTTTTGTCCACTACTGCCGTAGACCACAGTCTGACTATCCAGCAGCCATGCAAAGTCAGCACCATAGATTTTCTGTGACTCGTCAGTCAGCTTGTAAAGTTGGTTCTGTTCAATGTCATACACCTGCACTTCGGGGTTGATGAAGCAGTCGCAGGTGTCGCCCCTACCCGGTATAACAAGTAGCGCCTGACTATCGGGCGACCAATCCAGTAGAAAATAGTAACTCCCGTATTGTTCATTGAATCCCTGCTGGAAAGCATTCTTATCAAATGAATAGACGAACAATCCATTATGACCGGCATCATCTAGGCTTGTGAAAGCAACCTTGTGATTGTCTGGCGATAAAACGAGATTGTTTCCGACAGGCCAGACCGCATCAGAATCAGGCATCGTAAATGTATTGGGCATTCGTGCGACTTCTATCAGCTCATTGTTGTCAGTAAGCTCATAAAACACGATGGCTTCACCGTTGTCGACGTAAATCAATGGCGCAAAATTGCCTTGAGCGGCTGCCGGACTGACGAAAATAATCAGCAAAAAGCACAAGAAAAAGATCGCTTTCCCGGATGCGCTGAATTTCAGCATATTGTGTTCCTCAAGGTCTAGCGTTTCTTCTTCCGATTCAGCTTCTTGATCTTGTTGGCCTGTTTACGCTTGGCCTTCTTCTTTTTCGCGTCGGCCTTCATGCGCGATGTGAGCAGCGGTTGATCGTCGTCTTCATCGTCATCATGATGGTCGTGATCCGGTTCATTATCCTCTTCAATATCTACCGGGATATTCAGCTTCGCGGCGATGTCCTGCATCGTGATGCCGAGTTCCTCAATTGTCGGGTCATAGTTAAAAACTTCGGTGATGAGCGGCAAGGCAGCAAAACTTTCCAGCCGTACCAATCCAATGAGCAGCCCTGCATTGAAGAAGCGCTCATTCTCGCGATATTTCTGCAACAGGGAGATGAGCAGTCCTTCCAGCGCCAGAAAAGCAGTTTGTGTGGCATCCGGCGATTCTTCCACAATCGCCGTCATACAGTTCATGGCTTCGATACGGGCATAATCCGGCTTGCTGGTATCGGTCAGGTAATTCGCCAGCACCGGGAAAGCCTTCATCCCAAACATGGCATAAACAGCCGGAATCTCATAGGTCGAGCGGAGATTGTGTCCGATCAGCAGTTTGAGCAGGGGTTCCGCCGCTTCCACCGCGCCTAACTGCGCCAGCCGCCGCCATGCGTGCATCGGTGCATGTCCCTGTGGACGTTCTTCCTCGTAAAACAGTAGATTGTCATCGGTTGCCATGCGAATCAGATCAGGGACGAGGGCCTTACCAATGTTGAATTCGTCATACAGACCATCGTAATCACCACCGAGCGTCAGGAAAGGATGCAGTTCGGGCGGAAATTGATTTTCAAACGGTTTGTGCTTCCAGCCCGGTCCACGCACGACGCGCCCCGGCTTGGCTCCGGTGTGTTCGCCATTTTCCAGCACCTGCACGCCGTTCACGAAGACGTGCTGCATTCCGGTGGCATACTGGTGCGGATTCTCCGGCGTGGCGTGATCCTGAATCGTTGCCGGGTCGAAGATGACCACATCGGCGAAATAATCTGGCTTGAGTGAACCGCGTTTTTCGATTTTCAGATTCGCGGCAGGAAAGCTGGTCAGGCGGCGCACAGCTTCTTCCAGCGGGATGATCTTTTCATCGCGCACGTATTTCCCCAGCACACGGGCGAATGAGCCATAGGCGCGGGGATGAGGCCGCCAGTTGAGGAAAACACCTTCCGGCGCTTGCGACTGCGCATCTGAGCAGAAGCTCACCCAGGGCAGTGCTATCTGCTTCCGTAAATTTTCCTCCGACATGGTGAAGTACATGCTGAAAATGTGGCTCTGATCTTCGGCGATCAAATCCATCAGCGTATCTTCTGGCGGCGTTCCTCGTAAAGCAGACACTTCCGCCAGCGTTTTGCCGCTGTACTGTTTGAGTGCATCCGAGCGGAAATCCGCCAGCAGGATTTTTTCCGGGCCATTTTGCAGGAACATATTTTCCCACTCGTCGGATGGAGTCAGCAGTTCGGCTTTAATGCGTCCGCGTTCGAGCGGGTCATTCAGACGAGCATAGAGGGCTTCGTCGCCGCCTTCATGCGCCCAGGGTGGGATACAGGCCGCCAATCCTGTTCCGGAGAAGTCGTAGGAATACACATCAGCGGTGATTGCCAGTCCATCTTCGCGTGCTTCTTCGATGATGTCGATAGCCTCATCCATCAGAGGCCAGTTATCCGGGCCAGCAGCTTTGAGGTGATAAACTTCCGCGCGAATGTGATTAATATCAGCAATTTCGATCAGTTCTTCAATAGCATCCAGCAAAGTGCTGCCTTCGCCGCGTACATGCGAGATATACAGGCCATCATATTCCGCCAGTACGGATGTGAGGTTAATCAGCTCATCCATTTCGGCATAGGCGGCAGGTGGATAAATCAGCGCGGCGGACATACCGACTGCGCCTTCTTCCATCGCCTGCCGCAGCAAGTCGCGCATGACAACCAGTTCGTCATCGCTGGGCTGGCGATTATCATAGCCCATCGCATAGATGCGCAGGGTGGATGAACCGACAAACGAAGCGATATTGGTGGATACCCCTCGTTTTTCCAGCCATTCGAGGTATTCGCCCAGCGTCGTCCATTCGATGTCGTATTTGAAAGCATCATTGCCCAGGATGCCGCGTGTCCCGGCGGCTTTCATTTCATCGCTCATCGGCCCCATCGAGGTGCCTTCGCCCATCACTTCCAGCGTCACGCCCTGCCGGATTTCGCTCTGCGAACGCCCATCCTCGATCAGCGATTCGACTGACCAACTGAGCATATTGATAAAACCGGGCGCGACAGCCAACCCATTTACGTCGATTTCGCGCTTGCCCTGTGCATCGCCCACATCACCTACTGCCGCGATGACATCCCCTTGAATAGCAACATCACCTTTATACGGAGCGCCACCGCTGCCGTCGTAAATTGTGCCATTGCGGATAATTACATCGTATTGCTGCATCATTTCCCCCACATTCAGGTGCTTTCAAAAATTTATTTTATTTACGGCTGGTAATGGCTTCGGCAACATAGGCCGCATCTTCGCTGATGCCGATAATCAGCCCTGACTGGTATTTCGAAAGCCAGGGCATTCCGATGAAATACAAACCGGGATAATCCGTGACACCACGCTTTTGAACAGGATAGCCATCTTCATCGGTGACAGGTAATTTAACCAGACTGAAATCCCACGAGTATCCCGCCGCCCAGATAATCGACGTGATACCCGCTTTGTTCAAATACAATTCTGAGACCATCGGCGCATTATAGCCATCACGCAACTGCGGCATCTCCTGAAGCGGCGCATCCAGTCCCTCACGGGCAATATAGCCATCGATCATCGTGGTAATCATGGTTTCGAAACCATCACTTTTGGTCAGATTTTCCTTCAAATCCGGCGCGAGAAAAATGCTGCCATCATGAGCATCACGGATGTGTCCGAGCAGTGTCACGCCATCCCGCGCGAATTGATGTAAATTCACGTTATGTCCGTTGCCCCGGCTGGAAAGCTGCGGATTGCCAGCAAACTTGGCTTTGGGCGAGGGCAGTTTGTCCGGTGTACGGTCAAAAAAGCCGCTCAGATACAGCCATTCAAAAACATCCTTGCCCCGATAGGTACGCGGAGCGCGTCCGGCAGTGCCCGTGCATAGATACACCTTGCGTCCGCTTTCGTAGAGTTCTTCAGTGATCTGACAGCCCGATTGTGCCGAACCGACCACCAGCACTGCGCCGTCTGGCAGTGCTGCCGGATTACGATACTCGCCTGAATGAAGCTGGGTAATACTCGCCGGGATGTTAGCAGCGAAAGCAGGTTTTTTCGGTTTCTGGAACAGACCAGTTGCCATGACCACATTGACCGCTTCGAAGGTATCGCCGCTCGTGCTGATCCGGTAGCCAGTTTCGGTTTTTTCGACGGCCTTGACGCTCACTCCGTACTGAATCGGCAGCTTAAAAGTCTCAATATACCGTTCGAAGAATGCGACAATATCGGCACGTGGCATAAACCCATCCCGGGCATTACCCTGATAATGCATTCCGGGCATCTGTACAGTCCAATTCGGGGTCAGCAGGGCAAAGGAGTCCCAGCGCTCGTTACGCCATGCATGGGCAGGTTGTGTGGCTTGTTCGAGGATAACGTGTTCACGCCCTTGTTGGGTCAAATAGTAACTGACTGCCAGCCCAGCCTGTCCACCGCCAACAATAACCGTTTGAATCTGACGAGCCATATCGCGAGACTCCTTTATGTATATGCTTCAGGTTTCGACGACCTCAATTGTATCGCCCACGTGAAGTATACCGGGTGCGTGATGAATAGCATTCTGCGCGAACATGACTTTGCCATTCACTTTGCGGAAGGTGTTGAGCGTGGCTAAGGGTTCAGCCGTATCGGGGATAGTTCCTGTCGCCGAGTCAACGGTGGTCATGACACAGCGCGCGCAGGGCTTGACCACATCCACCAGCATATCGCCGATTTGTATCGTCTTCCACTGATCTTCGGCAAAGGCTTCTGCTCCACTGACAACCACATTGGGACGGAAACGCCGCATTGGCACAGCATCCTTGCCGCGTTCGACCAGATGGCGATTCAGTTCCGCCAGCGATTCCTCGGAGGCGATCAGCAGCGGGAAGCCATCCGAGAAGCTGGTCTGCGCCGGACGACGGGCGAAATGCTCATTGACCGGACGCACAAAATCATCTGCCATGCGCACCAGCCGAACACCCGTATGCAGATAATCGCTCAACCACAGGGCGGCAGCGTCACCTTCATCCCACGCTTTGCATACGTCATACCAGACCTCGACCTGACAGGTAATGAAGCGGTCTTCATCCAGCGGGATAGACAGTTCCGACATTCCCGGCGCGGTAATGCTCAAATCGTCACCATGAAATTCCGGCTGAATGACCGCCATCTGCGGATGTTCGCGCTGGGTGACAAATTTACCGTCGCCATCCACTATCATCCAGCGGCGATCCCAGAGCGGCCCTCGTGCATCCAATTCAATTTCCGTATGAGACAGCGAACCGCATGATTTGATCGGATAGGTATACAGCGATGAAATGTGCATGATTGAATCCCTTATTCAACAGCTTTGCGTTTTTCACTAACAACTAATAACCAACAACTAACTACTAAAAACCCCCCATCCAGCCATTGGTCGGCGCGGAGGCCAGCCGTAAATGGTGAATGGTCAGCACGCAGAAACCCTATCACGAACATGCCTGCACTGAGTAGCGCCAAGATAAACCAGAATCGCCCTCGCGCAAGCCAACCGCGCCAGATCAGCAGCAGCGCAATCAATAGCGTGAAGATGCTTAATGTCATGCCGAAAAAGGGGGTGTTGTAACGCGGGGCGACGATGCCGAAGACATCAACAATTTCCGAGGCAACCAGCGGAGAATAATTCGCCAGCGTATCGACTTCCCTACCGTAACCGCATCCCGCCGCGAGGCATCCATACCATGCGCCGAGTCCGATTAGAGGCAGCGCCAATATCAGAGAATCCTGCAGGGACACGATATATCGTGTCCGCGTATCATCTCGTTTTTCCCGCCACCATGCCGCTGCCCACAACCCTATTATTCCTCCTAGCACTGCGCCGTGCCAATCCAGACCGCCTGCGCTGATGTTGAAGGCTTCGTTCAGGTTATCGGCAAAATAATCGAGATTGAGGAGGACATGGAACAGCCGTGCGCCGAAGATTCCGCATACAAACGCGGCGAGATAGGGATCCACGCGAGTCCGGTCACGACGCAGTCCGATAACAGCGCTCAGGGCAATGGTCAGCGCCAGAGCCAACGTAAAGGTTTGTAGTGTCCAGGGGCCGATGGTGGTATAGAGAGTCGGCACGAAATCCCCTCCTGAATGGGGCGGTATTGTAGCACACCGACTGGACACAAGGCCGTGAAACCACTAGACTTGCGCACATTCCGACCAATTAGCGCGAGTTTAATGATTAATGACCGTTATCTCCCCCACAACTGATGTCACCCACTTTCATGCACAACGCCTAACAGGTGATTGGCAGGTGCATCCTGTCAGCCTGAATGCCAAGCATCCTTTCCCTAAAGCCGATAATCCCCTGATTGTGCCCGACAGCACCCATTTGCAACTGGTACTCTACCCAGAACGTCCCTATTGGGGCGAGCACCTGCGGAAAATAAATGAGCAGGCGTGGATTTATGAGCGCACTTTCAGCCTACCGGACATGCCCTATCAACGGGCGCGACTGCGGTTTGAAGGTGTCGATTATTTCGCGTCAGTGTGGGTGAATGGTCAGTTTGCTGGGGAGCATGAAGGCAACTTCGCCCCATTTGATCTGGACGTGACCGCTTTTGTACATGCTGAGGCAGAAAATACGCTGGTCGTTAAGGTAACTTCGCCCTGGGATAAGCCGAATCCTGGCGGAACTTACCCGGCAGATCATGTCATTCGTGGATTGATTAAAGGGCATTACGAACACGGCGAAGGGGTTATCCCACCGGAAGTAAATCCGATTGGCATCTGGCGGCCTGTATCGCTTCTGATAGACGCAGGTATCAGCATTGACCGCCTGCGCATCCGCACCGAATTGGATGGGCAGGTTGACGTGCGCCTGACCTGCACCAACGCGACGAATGAAACATGGGAAGGCACACTCGGCTTACAGATCACGGCGGACAATCACAGCGGGAGTGGAGCCAATTCCGAACAGCTTATCAAAATTCCCTCTGGTACACACGAGTTTGATTACACCTTACAAATCTCTGATCCACAGCTATGGTGGCCCTGGGATCATGGTGATGCGAATCTCTATCGCCTGAACGCAACGTTACATCGAGGTGACAACGAACTTATCAGTCAGCAGGCGCAGATTTTTGGTCTGCGGACGGTGCGGCTGGAACGCTCTCCCGAACGCTTCACCTACTATATAAACGAGCGCCCGGTGTTCATACGCGGTACATCCTACATGCCTGCCCTGTATATGTCACAGTGCAGTCGCGCAGGATTTGAGCGGGATATTCAGTTTGCACGGGAAGCCAACCTGAATTTGCTGCGGGTGCATGTGCATGTCTCCCCACAGGAATTGTACGAATTGTGTGACCGCGCTGGAATGCTGGTCTGGCAGGATTTCGAGCTGAACTGGATACAGGATTACTCAACGGAGTTTGAGGCGCGAGCGCGTGTTTTACAGCGCGACATGATAAATCTGTTGGGCAATCACCCGTCAATAATCACCTGGACGTGTCACAATGAGCCGACCATGATTTTTGCGCGTCGCCAAAATCTGGAACAGCATCCCGACCCGGCCTTGTATGCCGATGCCGTAGAGCAAGACCCAACGCGGCCTGTCTTCATCTGCTCCGGACAAATGGAAAATGACTGGCAGCGCAGCGGCGATGTTCACTCGTATTACGGCGCGATCTGGACACGGCACTATACCGACATTTACCCACATTCCTTCAATCTGAACAGTGAATTCGGTTTCGAAGTTCCCGGAGCGGTCACGACACTGCAACAATATCCGGATGCGTGGGAGCGCCTGAAACACCTTGAGGGACAGATTGACGCGCTGTGGGCATATCAGGCCGAGTTGATTCAATATCAGGTCGAGCATTTGCGTCGTTTACGGGCGACTGCTTCCGCCGGATACATTCATTTCTGGCTGGCAGATCTGGTTCCACAGGTCGGATGCGGTGTGCTGGATGCGCAGCGCAACCTAAAAGGTGGTTATGCGGCGCTCAAACGTGCATCTCAACCGCTCCATGTCGCGATGGAGCATGATGGGCAGAAATTTATCGCGCTGTGGGTGTTCAACGATACCCCAAAGGCTTATTCCGAAATAATCGTGCGCTGGTATATTTACAGTGAGCAGGATGAAATGCTGCTGGATGGCAAACTCTGGCACTACACCATCGCAGCCAATACCGTGCAGCGCATCGAAACAAATTGGCCGACCAAGCCAGAAAAGTGTGCCAGGATAAAGCTCTCGATCAGCACTGCGGAAGATGAAGTATTGAGCGAAAACGAATATCGGCACCCCTTCCAGCCGATGGAGCGTCCGAAGGGTTATCCCTGGAAATTTGATCGCTACCTGGGCACAAAAGTTTTTGATCGTCCCGATGCGCCGAGTCTGGGTGATTACAACATCAACCGCGTTTTTAAGATTGTGCCACTCAATTGGCGGGAACACATCGCGGAATGGGCCTTGCGCCAGCATTTTCCGATCTGGTTCACATCCGGCGTAGCGAAGATTATTGACGTTGTTACCGGAACGGCGAGTCAATCCTGAGCAGAATTCGCTATCTGCATCGTACCGAGCTTACGGCATAATTCACCGAGCAGCTTCTGTTCTTCGGCGGTCAAAATGCTCATCGCTTCGACAATTCCCTGCACATGGACGGGCATGATACGGGCGATGAGTTCACGCCCCGCGTCGGTCAGCGAGACGTGGACATAACGCTGATCTTCCCGGCTGCGTTCACGACAGATCAAATTCTGCTTTTCCAGATTCTTCAGCACCATCGTCATATTCCCGGTACTTTTCAACAGCTTTTGCGCCAGTTCGACCTGTGAGAGCGTGCCGAGGTGATAGAGCGCTTCCAGTACCGCGAACTGGCTGTCCGTAATCCCAAAGTTGGAGAGGTGCGCGGTTGTCCGGCTAAAAACACTCTCCGAAGCGCGGGTGAGCTTAATGTAGCTGTCCAGCGCGTGGATTTCTTCAGGTGTTCCCTGATATTTCGTTCCCATGCGAGTCTTTCTAGTACATTTCTGACACAGTGATGATTGACAAGCTCAATTGTATCATGTTAAACTGTTTAATGTCAAATGATTTGATGTTGAACGAAGGACAGGGATATGAATACCACCATGCAGTTACACGGACTTCACCACGTTACCGCCGTTAC